>JASFFF010000075.1:0-10588 GCA_050124445.1 Desulfosarcina sp. | reverse complement strand
AGTGTATACTAATATTATAATGTTCAAGCCATGGATGAAATCGAAAAACTGTCCGAAATCTTCAAGGCCCTCTCTGATCCTACCCGGTTAAGGCTGGTTCAATTGCTAAACAATTGTAAACCCGGAGTCTGCAAAGGAGGACCCTTATGTGTCAATGCCCTTGCACACCAACTGGGTGTGACGCAATCGGCGGTGTCACAACACCTGCGCATCTTAAAGCAGGCGGGCATGGTAAAGGGCGCACGACACGGCAATTTTAGGCACTATTCGCTCGATCCGAATGGTCTGGATCGATACCGGGCGGCTCTACGAAACGCGCTAGGGAAAGATTTCATCACAGGCTAAAGGCTTTTTTTTAAGACAGTATATTAGTATATGCGTATATTAAAAGTATTTAAAATGAAAGGGGTGACATCATGTGTTGTAATACTGGTAGTCATCACGGGTTACAAAGATGGGGACATCAGCAAGTCTGCGCTTGTGGATGCCTAGGTGTCGAATTTCCGAGATCTCGTTTCATGACCAAAAAGCAAAAAATCGCCAACTTGGAGAAACATATTGAGGAATTGCAGGATGAAGTCAAGAATGTAAAGGAGTATATTTCGGAAATGAAGAAAGAGATATAGATCTGTTATTTAGTGGCTGAATTTTGCACGAGTCAGAGGCTTTCATCTGCAAGGCACTGAAGGGCGACGCCATAGTGAGCTATTGCAAGCCCTTTATAACGATGCAGATGGGAGCCTCTGGCTCGCCCGAAGGGTAAAAAAGGTGAGAAAATTTAACGGATCTCAATTTTACCTGCCAAGTAATTTACTGGACTTCTGGATCACATATAACATACTGGCTTTATATTAAAATTACTAATCCAAAAGATTTTCATGCAAGATTCAGTCACTCTTTATTATCCTAAAGACGGGCAGGTAAATGTGCCCGTCTTGTCTATCATGGTTAGATAAAATGCTATTATTTGCATATATTCTCAGTTACACTGACATTTGCTGATTCATGTGCATGCGGTATCGGACGTATGACTCAAGATATGCTGTAGGAACTGACTCGTCCTGTCCCACTTCGGATTCTTCAGAACCTGTTCTGGCGGGCCGATCTCCACGATTTGCCCCTCCGCCATAAACAAGACGCGGTCGGAGACCTGTTGGGCAAATTGCATTTCGTGGGTGACGCACATCATTGTCATTCCTGATTCGGCCAGATCGATCATTACATCCAGTACTTCCTTAATCATTTCCGGGTCCAGTGCAGATGTGGGCTCGTCCAGCAACATGATTTTTGGTTCCATAGCCAGGGATCGGGCGATTGCGACCCGCTGTTGTTGCCCTCCAGATATTTGGCCGGGATATTTGGTTGCTAGGTCCGCAACACCCACTCTTTCCAGCAGGGCCATGGATTGCTCGATGGCCTTGGCCTCGGGAATCTTTCGCAACCATATGGGACCCAGGGTACAGTTTTTCAATACAGTCAGATGGGGAAAAAGGTTGAAACTCTGAAACAGCATTCCAATGTTTTTACGTATAATTTCAACTCCTTTTTTATTCTTTTCCAACGGTTGCCCGAATAAGGAGATACGACCTTCCTGGTAGGTTTCCAGGTGATTGATACATCGAATAAAAGTTGATTTGCCGGATCCCGAAGGCCCGCATATCACGATAATTTCGTTCTCGTGCACCGACATGGATATGTCCTTGAGCACATGAAGCTGGCCGAACCATTTGTTCAGTCCGTCGACTTCGACAGCCAAATTGCCGGTATTTTTTTTGACGGATGATTCGTTTAAATTTGGATCTTTTTTCATCAATGGTTTTTCTCTAGCTTCTTTTCCAAATACTGGCTGTACTGGGACATTCCGTAGCAAACGATGAAAAACAGGATGGCAATGGCCACCAAAGGTTCGCTGTGAAGACCATACCAGTTTTTATCGATGGATATATTTCTTGCCATTAGCATGATGTCGAACAGGCCGATAATGGACACCAGCGTTGTGTCTTTGAACATGCTGATAAAGGATGTGACGATATTGGGTATCATGGCTTTGAGTGCCTGGGGCAAAATGACGAGGAACATCTTTTGCCAGTACCCAAGCCCCACCGATTCGGCCGCTTCGAACTGGCCCCGGGGGATAGACTGCAATCCACCGCGTACCGTTTCCGCCATGTAGGCGCCGGCGAATACGCATACGGCGATAATCACCTGGGCCAGTTTGTTCAAATCTATCGTATTGGGAAAGAACAGCGGCATCATGGTGACGGACATGAACAGCACCGTGATCATCGGCACCGAGCGAACCAATTCGATGGTAGCAATGGAAAACCATCGGATGATCGGCATGGTCGAACGGCGGCCTAAGGCGAGAAGGATTCCGATCGGCAGCGCCATGACAATGGCAAATCCAGAGATGATGATGGTGAGAAACAGCCCCCCCCACAGATCGATGGGAACATATTCCAAAGGTACGGTTCGAAACAGGAAAACGAACGGAAAACTCAGAGCCAGCAGGCAGGACATTCGGCTTGTCAGAACTGCATTATTTGGGAAAAGAGGTTCCCACATGGGCTCTATCATCTGATTCAGATTCTTTTGTCCGGTATAAACCAATGCCATATTGATGTACACCATCACCAGAAACCCCAGCGCCAGGCAGGATAGGCCGTAGTGCAAAATGCCTCGATCCCCGCCCAGAAACAGATAGTCGGCCAAAAAGGGGTAGAGAACCACAGCCATGACACCGATGTGGATTTTGTTGGTTACTTTTTTGAATGCCAGGGGAATGACCCATGCGATCCCGAGGCCAAAACCCAGGTTCACCCGCCATTGCAGATCATTGGGATAACGGCCGTATATCAGGTTGTTGAACCACTGAATCACGCCTGCCCAGCAGGCCCCGTCTGGGCTGATTTCCAAACATTCCCGGCGGGTCGAGGCAACCCATACCGCCTTGATGACGGACCATTCCAGAAACGGTTTTATCAGTAGATAGAGAAGACTAAAGACGGCAATGGTTAAAAGTGTGTTCCAAACACCGCCAAAAAAATGCTTTTTAAGCCATTCGGTAAATCCATGAGAAACGACGACAGGTGGCCGACTGGGGCGGGGGACAAATTCAAGCAGCTGTGTATCCGGAGGGGGTTGATCCTTCATGTTATCCTTCCTGCAATTGAATGCGTTTGTTGTACTGATTCAACAAGAAGGAAATGGTCAAGCTTGCGCACATATAAAACCCCATCACCATCAAAACGATTTCAATGGCGCGACCGGTTTGATTGAGTGATGTCTGCATGAACACCGATACCAGTTCCGGAAAACCGATGGCCACCGCCAATGAGGACTCTTTGACAATGGTGAGCCATAGATTGATCATCGGCGGTAAAATCGCCCGCGCCGCCTGGGGAATAACAATGAACCACAGGATCTGTAACGGGGGAAAACCGATGGCCGATGCCGCTTCGATCTGCCCGCGGTCGATGGATTGAATACCGGCACGAACCGTTTCTCCGATGGATGCGGATCGATAAATCGTCATCGCGACGAATGCAGCAGCAAAGGCTGTGGGAATGAAGCCCCCCCCTTCGAAGTTAAACCCCTTTAATTGAGGAAAGATCCAATGCAGCGGTTTGCCTGTCATGAAAAAAATGACGGCTGCACCCACTGGAAGCGCGATGAGTAATGGGTAGTAATAGCGCGGTATCCTACCAGTTCGCTTACGATGCGACCGGGCCTTTGGCACAAGCAGGAGGATGCCGATCAGAGCCAATAAAGATGCTGTGCCGGCCCAAAAAAATCCCGGTTCAAAAACCGGTTGCGGGAAATAGAATCCCCTGTTGTTCAGAAAAAAAGCATTGAAAATGCCAAAGCTCTGCCTGGGTGGGGGAAGCGTGGAGAAGACAACGATAAACCAGAAAACGATTTGGATAAGAAGCGGCACATTGCGGAAAAACTCAACATACCATCGCGCGAACTGAGCGACTAGCAAGTTTTTCGACAATCGCAAGATGCCGACGATAAAACCAAGCAGGGTCGAAAAAACAATGATGTGAGCGGAAAGAAGGAGCGTGTTGACAATTCCGACCAGATAAACACGGCCATAGGACATGGAAGGATCATACGGAATGAGTGACCAACTTACGTCAAATCCGGCAGTCGACCTCACGAAGCCGAATCCGAATGACAGTTCCATCTGGCGAAGGTTCCCGACGACATTGGATATCAGAAAATATCCAATGCCGACGGTGAGTAAAACAACCAGCGCCTGGATAATAACAGCACGAAAGGAGGTGTTGGAAAACATTTAGCGGAACGATTTCGAGTACAGCAATCCGCCGCGGGTCCACAGCTCGTTCAGCGTCCCTTTTCGATCCAGAGCCAGCGGTGTGTCCGGTCCGAGATTGCGATTGTATACCTCCTCATAATTTCCCACCTGCTTGATGACCTGATACGCCCAGTCCGGGTTCAGCCCGAGACCTTTGTGCAGATCGCCCTCAAGTCCAAGAAATCGTTTGATGATGGGATTTTTGGTGGTTTTTCTGACCTCTTCGACGTTCTTTGACGTGATTCCCAGCTCTTCCGCCTCGAGCAAGGCGGCAAAGGCCCATTTAACCACGTTGGCCCAGGTGCTGTCGTTTTGGCGGACGGCAAAAGAGAGGGCTTCTTTGGAAATGGTCTCCGGAAGGACAATATAGTCGTCTGGATTGTCGGCAGCTGCTCGTGCGGCTGCCAGACCAGACCGGTCGTTGGTGATGCAGTCGCAGTTGTTGTTGAAGAAAGCGGCATTCCGAACGGCTGAGTCGTCAAATACCACCGGTTTCAGGTCCAAGTTGTGGGTCCGGTTGAAGTCGGTAAGGTTCAATTCGGACGACGTACCGGTCAACACGCAAACCGTTGCACCTTTCAGTTCCATAGCCGATTTTATGCCAAGATCCTTGCGAACCATAAAACCCTGGCCGTCATAGAAGTAGGTATCGAGAAAATCCAACCCCTGTGTGCTATCCCTGGACAACGTCCAGGTCATTCCTTTGGACAGCATGTCTCCGGCACCGCTCTTTATTGAAGTAAAACTCTGGGCCCACTGTACGGACTTGAACTTTACCTTCTCCTTGTCCCCGAATACGGCGGCGGCGACACTTCTGCAGATATCGATATCCATTCCGGACCAATTCCCCTTGTCGTCCACCGTGTAAAAACCGGAAAATGAATTGCCGATGATGCAGTTCAGGTATCCTCTCTTTTTTACCGTATCCAGCGTAGATTCGGCTGCATTTGCCTGCATCAGGGGAAAGAGCATCCCGAAAATCGCTACAACTGCTGTCACTGCCATAAAGGTTGTTTTTTTCATTGTTTCTCCTTTTTTTTGTTGGATCGAGGCAAAAAAAGACACTGTTAACAGATTCAAAGAAAGTCACCATATATGTCCTTCCCATGAAGGCAGGAATCTACAACTAATTGATAATACATCATTCCCGGCTACAATGAGATAACAACCTAGCGCCGATTCCGCTTTTTTGCGAATCCGTTAATAGTACTGCCTGGACCGTTGATTGAACGTTGTCTGACCGGTGATGGTAACTGGTGTGAATCGAATTGTTTACACATATCAAAAAATGGATGAAAAAACCAGTTGGGGTTCAGTTCATTTCACATGGAGATGTTGATTGCCATTGCGTTATTGATAGATTTTCCATACATATTCGGTTCATGTTTTTCATACAGTCATCGGCAAACCCGATGACCAATCGTTCGCAAGGGGCTTTCGATCAAGGAAAAAAGGGAAAAAATGAAGGCAATGGTAATGGGTATGGGGCTGCAGGGAAAGGCAGTGGTTCATGATCTGGAGTCGAGTGATCGAATCGAAACGATTTTTGCCGCAGACCTTTTTCCGACAAAAGAGAGTCTCGCGAAAGCGCAGACATACCTTACTAAAATGGGATATTCAAAAACGAAAACCCTTGCGATAGATGTAAAAAAAGAAAAAGACCTTCCAACCGTTTTCCTGCAAAACGGCATCGATGTGGTGATCTGTATGCTGCCCATCGAATTGGCGCTGACGGTTGCTACCGCTGCGGTAGATACAAAAATTCCCTTTGTAAGTTCGAATTATACCTACGACTTGATCCGGTTGGATGCAAGGGCCAGGGAAAGGAAATGCATCATACTGCCGGAAATGGGGCTCGACCCCGGGATCGATCTGATTCTCGGGCGTCTTGCTGCCGATGAGCTGGACACGGTCTACGGGGTATACTCCTATGGTGGCGGTGTGCCCGACCCAGAGGCAGCCAAAGACAGTCCCATTCAGTACAAAATCTCATGGATTTTCGATCGTGTGCTGGATGTATATGTCAGGGAGGCGAAACAGATTAAAAATGGACGGCTTCACATCATACCTGGACAGGCGCTGTTTAAAAAAGAAAATGTCCATGAAATCACCTTTCCGGGGATTGGAACATTGGAAGCGTATCCGAATGGTGATGCGGAGAGATATGTAAACATTTTTGGTTTGGGTGATGAATTGAAGGAAATGGGACGTTTTGCCCTGAGATGGACGGGGCATTCGCAATTCTGGCGCACCATGGTGGCATTGGGGCTTCTCGATAATCAGCCGATGGATATCGGCCTTGGCGAAATATCTCCGCGTACCTTTCTTTCCAAATGTCTGACCCCAAGGCTGCAATATAAAGAAAATGAGCGGGACATCGCATTGCTTCGTGTAGAGGCTTGTGGCATCAAGGCTGGGAAAACAGTGAAAATTACTTATGACATGATCGACTACCGGGACCTTACCACCGGACTGTTTGCCATGAACCGAACCGTAGGGTTCACCTCCAGTATCGCCGCTTTGATGATTTTGAACGGAGAGGTTACGCAGACCGGTGTGCTTTCCCCTGTGCGCCATGTGCCGCCGGACCGGTTTATCGAAGAAATAAAGTTGCGCGGTATCCAAATCAATAAAAAAATCGAGGAACAACCGTGAGAAAGCCAAGTGGAACTCCGATTGGAGAAATATGAAAAGGGTTGCCGTTCTCGGTGCCGGATTCGTCACCAAACCGGCAGTGGACTATCTTTTGGATAAATGCGGATATCAGGTCCTTGTCACTTCATTGATACAATCGGAAGCGGAGACGCTGATCGATGGCAGGCCCGCCGGCAGGGCAATCGCCTTATCCGTTGAACAAACAGAGCTTCTCGATCCGCTTGTGGAAGAAGTGGATCTTGTATTGAGTATGATCCCGCCTTCCAAGCATTTGCCGGTGGCCCATGCGTGCATCCGACATGGAAAAAACATGGTGACCACCTCCTATGTCAGCAACGAGATGGAAGTGTTGGACGGGGCTTGCCGGAAGAAGGGTATTGTTATTCTGAACGAGATCGGAGAGGATCCTGGTCTGGATAACATGAGCGTAAAGGGAACGATCGACCAAGTGAGGGAAGCCGGCGGAGAAGTATCCCGTGTACTGTCCTATGGGGCGGGACTGCCGGCCTTCGAGCACAATAACAACCCCATGGGGTATAAATTCTCGTGGCGTCCAAAAGGAGTAATCCTGGCGGCCCAGACGCCGGCGTCCTATATTGAGAATGGGAAAGTGGTGAATGTTCCGGGGAAGAACCTGTTCGATCACTGTCGGCTCGTGGATTTGGCAGGGGTGGGGTCCTTTGAGGCCTATCCGAACCGGGATTGCAGAAAATATTTGGAATGCTTTCAGCTAAACAATAAAGTGTCTTTTTTCAGGGGAATTTTGCGAAACATCGGTTGGTGCGCCACGATGAAAGGCCTTGCCGACCTTAAGCTTCTGGACGACACCGGTGAAAACGATTTTGCAAATACCACTTATGCCAGCTTTGCAGCAATGCTTATCGGAGAAGACGACACGGATCGTATTGTCGAAAAAACAGCCCGCTTTCTCAAAGTGGATGAACGGTCAGACCTCATAAAAAAGTTGACATGGCTCGGTCTTTTTGATGAGCGAAAAGTGGATGTGGTCTCCGGGAGCAATGCCGATATCCTCGTAGAGATGATGACTCGAAGAATGTCATATGACCCGATGGAAAGGGACATGGTGATTTTGCACAACGAGATTACAGCGACATTCCCACGGAAAAAAGAGAAACGGATGTCGACACTGCTGGTAAGGGGTGAGCCGGGTGGGGAGAGCGCCATGTCCAGGGCCGTGTCACTGCCGGCGGCTATTGCATCACGGTTGATTCTCGAGGGCAAAATCGAGGAAAAAGGCGTTTTGCGTCCGACGGTCAAAAGGATCTACCAGCCTGTATTAGAAGAGATGGAAAATTTCGGGTTCCGCTTCACAGACACGACCCAACGGATAAGCTGAATCTTGCACGTGTCGGAGGCTTTCATCCACAAGGCATGTAAGGGTGAAGCCATAGAGAACGATTGCAAGCCCTTACTAAAGAAGCAGATGGACGCCTCCGACGCGCCCAAAGGGTGACAATCAAGAAAAAGAGAGGAATACATTATGAGAACAACGCCGATATCGGGCAAATTGGCCATTTATTGATGGGCACTAGTTCTTATTTTCAGCCGGACATTGTTTCTTGCCCTTTTGAACCAGGCACGCATGAACTGGCCTTCGTTTGCGGTACAAACCAATCGCCTTAAGCACCAAAAAATAACTAAAAACAGCCATGGGCAGTCCGAGAACCAACCCGCCGAAGAACAGATCCGCAAGGATTAGCGGTGACTGCTTCATCAGTTGGAACATTTCCCCGTAGCCGGCAGCCATCGACCATTCGACATCTCTGGATAAGCCTGCCAATTGAAGACCCACCCAGTAATTGACCGGATAGATCAAGGGCGCCGTGAACACATTGGTTATTTGGCACCCCACCAGTGCAGTGATTTTACTCCACCCCAGCAGTGCCGCCAGAGACACACAGGCAATAATATGCACACCAAGAAACGGTGTCATCCCGATCATGATGCCCAACGAGAAGCCCAGGGCAATCTCGCGAGGTGCTCCCTTGAGTTTGATGAAACGGTAATAAATCCGAAGGGCGTTATATTTTAGTCGTTGGCTGAACATGGGGGACGGTCGGCAACGTCAGGAGTCAAGAGTCCAAGGATTCCTGGATCGTGTGATTGTCAATAGCCTGTCTTTTTGACTATATCATGTGTATTTTTTATTGATTGTTGCAGCAACAATCAGATGCGGTCATGGTTGACATGAAACGATATCCCCGAACCGGTCACCTGGCTTCTTCCAGTGCGTAGAAACATGATCACCATAGCAATTTGAAGGAAGAGAAAGACAGCGGGATTCCAGATTGCGCGAAGTCCGCTCAGCAAATCAACAACGTGACCGGATGTTGGAAACAGAAATGGAATCAACAACCCGTATGGTATGGTCAACAGGCTCATGATCTGGTAAACGCTGATCTTACGATCGCCGCGATAGTCGGATCGCAGGAATTCGGACAAAAAGCGCCATCCCTGTGTAACCAGCAGGCACAAGAAAAATGCCCAAGCGAAATAACCGTTGAGGAACAACAATGTTCCAACCAATGCGGTTGTGCTGTATAGCACCGCCGTAACGGCCTGCACGGCAAAAATCGGTTTGCCTTCCAGGTGGTGGGCGTAGACGATTTTCTTGGTACATCCGCTAAACCGAAACGTGGCCCAAAACAGATAGCGCTGGACCCATTGCGGCATCTGGTCGATGGGCTTGCCGTAGCAGCAACCAAAACTGATGCATGCCAGCCGTCCAATGCCCTCTCCCAGTGCATAGCCGACCATCAGGGCCGACATTACCGCCATGGTGTCAAAATCGATGGCCATCCAGTTCTTGACGGCTTTTTCCATGGACAACACCAACCAAGGGCCCAAAACAATTCCCAAAAATGAGGCTGCACCGATACTAAACGTGTTGGGTTTCTTCTCTACCCAACGGGCGATTATGCGCGATGCCGGCAGGCAAATAACCAGCAGCACGGTAATTACAGCAGTAAAAATAGTGAATCCGACACCAGCGGCACCGGTGAGAATAAAAACCAAAGCCACCGCTGCACACAGGGACACTGCATTGAACAGGCCGTAGTAGGTCAAGTTGAGCCCCTGCCAGGATCCGTCAGCCATTTTGCGAATGGGAATGGCGCAAATGATCTGCCAGCGTTCTCGCGGCAGTGACTTAAAACTCCAGATAAAAAAGGGTACAAGAAAAAAGGAAACGGTCAACACAAACAGCCAATTAGCCATGGATCACACTCCTATTTGCTGGTTTATACCTGAATTTTGCACGAGTCGGAGGCTTTCATCTGCAAGGCACTAAAGGGCGACGCCATAGTGGGCTATTGCAAGCCCTTTATAACGAAGCAGATGGGGGCCTCCGGCTCGCCCGAAGGGTGAAAAATATGAGAAACAATTTACGGATCTCAATTTTACCTACCAAGTATTTTACTGGACTTCTGGATCGAATATAACATACTGGCATTATTATAAAATTACTAATCCAAAAGATTTTCATGCAAGATTCAGGTAACAACTTCATTCGGCATTAACCAGACATCTTCCGCAAATAGCCTATACTATTTTATAGATATAGTATTTCATGAATGTCCGGTTAAGAATCAA
>JASFFF010000074.1:0-10599 GCA_050124445.1 Desulfosarcina sp. | reverse complement strand
CACTGGCCGGCGTCGGCATTGGCTTACGGCGAGAAGAAGCGGGTGGAAATGGCCCGTGCCTTTGTGAGCGCTCCCCGCGTGGTGCTGCTGGACGAACCGGTGGCCGGGCTGAATACCGAAGAAACCGGGCGCATCGCCAGGCACATCCGCCGGCAACGCAGCGCCGGCTTTACCATGCTGCTGGTGGAACACGATATGGAACTGGTGATGGAAGTGGCCGACCGGGTCGTGGTATTGGACAGCGGGCACTGTATTGCCAACGGCAGCCCGCAAGCGATTCGCAGCAATCCATTGGTGTTGGAGGCCTACCTGGGCCGCATGGAGGCTACTGCTTGAGATGAACGATGTTCATTTGCTGGCCATCGAGCAACTGAGTGCCCACTACGGCGCTGCCCAGGCCCTGTTCGGGGTCGACCTGACCATCGACGCCGGAGAGACGGTTGCCCTGGTTGGCGCCAATGGCGCCGGCAAGACCACTTTGCTGAAATGCATCATGGGATTGATGCGTGTGTCCGGTGGACGCATTTTGTTGGATGGACGAGTGGTTATCGGCGAGTCTCCGGCGCAGATGGTAAAAAATGGCCTGGCCTTGACACCCGAGGGAAGAGAGGTTTTCCCTCATTTGACGGTGGCCGAGAATCTGACACTCGGGGCGGCTGCCCTCAAAGCTGGGCGCAGGGATCTCAATCGGCGCATTCAGGCCGTTTATGATCGCTTTGAGCGCCTGGCCGAGCGCAGGGATCAATCAGCGGGGACCCTTTCGGGGGGCGAGCAGCAGATGCTGGCCATGGGGCGTGCCTTGATGGCGCAGCCGCGACTGCTGCTGCTGGATGAACCCAGCCTCGGGCTGGCCCCTCTGGTCACCGATGAGATATTTGCCATCATTCACCAGCTGGCCCGCTCCGGTGTGACCATTTTGCTGGTGGAGCAGAATGCCGCCCGGGCGCTTTCGGCATCACACAGGGCGTTCCTTATGGCCAGTGGACGCATCGTCCAGCAAGGGCGCAGTGACGATCTTCTGGTGGACCCCACGCTGCGCGCCGCTTTTTTGGGTGCCGCTAGCCAAGAAAAACCTGAGGCCAGCCGGCTTGGTGCAGCCGGCCTGACCAACATCCGCTTGGAGAAACCCGATATGCATGAGCATACTTTTATGCCCGCTTTTTCTGATCGTCAGACGTTGGCCTCCCATCAGCTCGGTGGCCTGAAGTGGACGGTTCGGCATGCGTTCGAAGGTTCCAGTTTCTACCGGCAGCGCCTGGAGGTGGCCGGGGTGACACCAGATGCCATTCAGCGCCTGGACGATCTCACCCGCCTGCCCTTTACGACGGCAGACGACCTGCGGGACTACTACCCGTTTCCGCTGCGCTCGGTGCCCTATGAGCAGATCGTCCGCATCCATGCCAGTTCGGGCACTACCGGCAAACGCAAAATTTTGGGTTACACCCAAAAGGACCTGGACGACTGGATCCATTTTTTTGCCCGGTGTTACGAAATGGCCGGGGTCACGCCGCTGGATCGGGTCCAGATCGCTGTGGGCTACGGCATATGGACGGCCGGCATGGGATTTCAACTGGGCTGCGAAAAGGTGGGCGCCATGGCCATTCCGGTGGGGCCGGGCAATGTCGACATGCACCTCCAGTTTATGCAGGACCTGCGATCAACGATATTTTGCAGCACGGCGTCCATGGCCCTGCTCATGGCCGAAGAGATCCATCGGCGCGGCATCGCCGAAAAAATAAGCGTCCGCAAAATCATCTACGGCTCCGAGCGCAGCTCACGATCCATGCGCCGCAAGATCTCCGAGCTTTTTGGCGGCGCCGAGTTGTTCGACATTACCGGGCTGACCGAGTTGTACGGACCCGGCACGGGCATCGAGTGCGGCGATCACGACTGTATTCACTACTGGGGCGATTACTACATCCTGGAAATCATCGATCCGCAAACCCTGCAACCGTTGCCGGACGGTGAATGGGGCGAAATGGTGGTGACCACGTTGAGCAAGGAGGCCGCGCCGCTGATCCGCTACCGGACCCGGGACATTACGCGCATCATTCCCGGCAGATGTACCTGCGGGTCGATATTGCCCCGGCACTCGCGCATCAAGGGGCGCAGTGACGACACCATCAAATTCCGCGGTGTCAACATCTATCCGTCCACCATGGACACCATCCTGTCCGCCATACCCGGCCTGGGATCGGAATACCAGATCCACCTGACGCGCGACCGTGAGTCCGCAAAGGACTACCTGAAACTGGTGATCGAACGGGGTCAGGGCGTGGAATCCGGACGAACCGCGGAATTGGTTCACGAAATCAGCTACCAGGTCAAAAAGCAGCTGCTGGTGTCCGTCCAGGCGGAACTGGTGGATTATGGCCAACTGCCCCGTACGGAACGCAAGAGCCAGCGGGTGTTTGATAGTCGAATTACGGACGAAATCGTTTGATCTCCGTTTATAAAGGGCATCTTGCGGCCCGGGCCGGCGTTCTCGCTGTATTGACATCCTCAACGGTGCGCTGCACCGCCTGCGGTTTCAATTTCGCTGCGGCCTTGGCCTGAATCTCAAGCTGCCCTTTATGGACGAACATCGTATCGTGATGGAAGGCGTCGCTGCATGATTGGTTTTGGAGATCGATTCAAGCGCCAACAACTGGATCATAACTGAGAAGGAGGAGAAGATGGGACTGAGAAATCGACTGGTGGTCATTGCTGTGGGGTTGATGCTGGTGTTCTGCGGGGGCGGCGCCGCCGCCAAGGACACCATCAAGATCGGGGCCTTTTTCGACCTTTCCGGGCCGGCGGCCTTCATTGGTACGCCCACCAAGCTGGTGGCCGATATGGTAGTGGACAAAATTAATAAAACAGGCGGTGTCAACGGCAAGCCGATCGAATTGATTGTTGGGGATACCGAGGGCGACCCGGCCAAGGCGGTTAATATCGCCAAGAAATTTATCTACAAAGACAAGGTGGCCGCCATCATCGGCCCCACGCGCACCGGCACCGGCATGGCGGTTAAAAATATCATTCATGCCGGCAAGGTGCCGACCTTCATGACGGTGGGAGGTGACCCGGTAATCATGGGTGGTCCCAAGCTGGGCCCGTTCGACTGGATTTTCAAATCTCCCCAACGCTCGTCGGTGGCCGTTAAACGGCTCTACATGTACCTCAAGGAGAAAGGACTGACCAAGGTCGCCCTGTTGACCGCCTCGGACGGCTTCGGCAAGGACGGGTCCCGCTGGCTGACCAAGCTGGCACCTCAATTCGGTCTTGAAATTGTGAGTCAGGAATCGTTCGGTCCCAAGGACACCGATATGACCGCCCAGTTAACCAATGCCAAGAATGCTGCACCGCAGGCCCTGGTGGTCTGGACCATCGGACCGGCCGGGTCGATTGTCTCCAAGAACAAGGCCCAATTGGGTATCGATCTGCCCCTGTTCCAATGCCACGGTCTGCCCGACCCCAAATACATTGAATTGGCCGGCAAAGCCTCCGAGGGGGACCGCATGCCGGCCACCAAATTGATGGTCGCCGATGCGCTGCCTGACTCCGATCCCCAGAAAGCGGTTATTTTGGCGTTTATCCGGCTCTACACGGACGAGTACGGATATCACAAGAAGTTTCCCATCAACACCCACTCCGGATACGCATGGGATGCCATCATGATGGTGGCAGAGGCCATGAAAAAAGTCGGCGTCCAGCCGGAAGACCTGCGGACGGCGATCGAGGGGACCACGGGCTATGTGGGCATCTCCGGCGTCTACAACCTGACGTCAGCGGATCACAACGGTTTGGGTGTGGATTCCATGGTCATTGTTCAGGTGAAAAAGGGCGCCTTCGTGATGGCTGATTAGGGCCTGTCCGGGCGGGGGCTTGGATCGCCGACTGGGTGTGTTCCAACCGGGTGCTTGGCACCCGGTACCAAGCCCAACCATTCATCCACCAACCGGTGTTTGCCGATTGGGCGTTGGCCTGCTTCGCCCTGGCAACGGCCATGATTGTTGTCACCACGCTGCCCATTTCAATTTGTTTCATGACCGGTGCGCTAAGTATGATTGTGGCCACTGTTATTGCCGTTGATTAGCGCATTCCCGAAAGGATACCCCCATGTTTTTCAACGTGTGCGCATCCCGCATATAGGCGGGGTTGCTTGCGTTGCGACAAATGGCGTCAAATCCATCTGCGTCGTAGGGCTCAACAAAAACGTCAGGCGCCTGCTGCGGGCCGGTGGTCTCGCACAGGTCGATGTGCCGCTCCAGTTTGGCAATCGAAAAGGACACCAGCTCCTTCAAAAAACCAAAGGCGTGCCTCATCTGATGGAAACCAAATTTTTTCATCAGCGCATATCCCTTGACGGCGTCTTTTCGGGCCTGGTGATTGGGCTCACCTTCATTGGTGGTGCAGCCGCTGTGCATGGAAACCAAGTTCAGTTTCTGACAGATTTTGCCCATGAGAATATTGGCCAGGTTATGAGAAACGAGCCCTAAATCGACGGCATAGTTTTTTTGGAGATTGGCAATGGATGGAAGCCCGGCGTGTACACATGTGATTCCCGGATTGACCAGCTGGGCCAGAGTTATCCCGAACAGTGCTTCTGCGTGGGTCAGGGTCAGGAGTCCGGACATGGAATAGGGCGCCGAGAGTCCTGCAATCGGCATGCTGGATAAAAATACAGGCAGGTTTTTTCGCAGACAGGACAACAGCGGTTCGACGATAGGCTGCATGACATTCAAGGGGCTGTTTATCAGTGAGAATGAAACTGTGAGATTGCCCCTTTGGCGATTGATTTGCTGGGCTCTGGCAATTCCGGCTTCAGACAGCACGGATACAAATAGCGGTTTGCTGCAATGGGCGATGAGCGTATCCAACACCTTGATTTCCTGATTGGGGATCAGGACACCGCGGCCCATGAAGGCAACCGTCTCGGCGTTCTCAACGATATCCGCAATCCGGACCAGATGCGCAAAGGTGGGCGCTATCAGCTCACCCGAATCGTCATCAAAGACAAAAGGGGCCGTTCCACCAACGCCAAATGCGTTTTCCGGGACGCCATACCGGGACCGCTTGGGGACGCTGTTCAACGCCTGTTCGACAAGATGCGCCAGAACGTGCAAATGACCCGTAACATCGTCATAGGCAGCCAACCCCGTCTCTTCAAAAATATGCCGAATATCGGGCGAATCGCATTTGACCCCAACTTCTTCGAGGACACGCAGCGCATCGGCATGAACCTGGTCCAGCATGTCTAAATCATCCAGACCTTTCGCTGCGACCCTTGGTGTCGCCTGAGGACTGTCTTCAACCATAGCTGTGATCCTAAGGTTTCAATTATCATCCGAGATAATGTGATTGATACGTCTCACGCCGGTACCAATTCCATTTCGCCTTTGATGCGAATGCGCTCCAGTTGGTCGACAATCTTGTCATCCAATGGTTCCGGTTGATGGCTTTCCAGAATGCGCACCACCTCCTCTTGCACAATCACGGAAAGGTCCTTGCTGCCGTCTTGTTCCCATTGCTGCCGTGGGCGACGATTCATGAGTGGTGAGGACCAGATCTGCTCTCGGAAATGCTTAAGGGTGTGGGGATGATTGAGGAAATGGCCCCCTGGGCCCACCGCCTCGATGACCTCGCGCGCCAGGGTTTCATGGTTGATGACGACACCCTGCATAAAATGCTTGACCATACCAACAATATCGTTTCCCATGACCAATTGCTGAGGCGAACAGCACATGGCCGAGTCGATATAACCCACATCATGGATTAGGTTCAGGCCGGCCATGGCCTGGGCCATGACATGAAACATGGCTTCAAGACCCGCTTGGGCGTCAATCAGTTTTGAGTCGGTGGCGCCAGCCAGCCCCCAGGTGGGCAAGCCGAGGTATTGGGCCACCTGGGCATGAACACAAATGCCCGTCGATTTGGTCGGCACCCCGAAAATAGATAGTCCACTGGTCATGTCCATCACACCGATACCGGTAGATAGGGCCACCGGGCAGCCGGGGTTGCGCAGCTGCGCCAATGACAGACTGAACAAACTTTCAGCCACAGCCAGAACTACGCCGCCGGCAATGGTTACCGGACCCGTCGCACCCAGCATCACCGAGGCCGCAGGGATTTGAGGCATCATTAAATCCGCGGCGGCAAATAGCCGGTTGACCACAGCCTCCGGGTAGACCAATGGCGCAATGGGCTCCGGATAGGCCACCACGAAAGGCCGTTCTTGGAGTTGATCCAGCCCTCCCGCCACGGCTGCCGCCATTTCATAAACCAGCTCCACGCCACGTCCCGAATAACTGATGAAAACGATTGGTTTGGTGGTATTGGCCACAACTACAGGGAATTCATAGATATCACAAGCTTGACCGGGAACGTCCTGAGAAGAACCAAACGGCATTACAAAATCGATGTTCGGTAGGCCATCGGCGATCCTGGCACCATTTCTTATGTCATCCAATTGCGTGGGTCGCACCCGGCCGCTGAAGGCGTCCATCGTATTGGGTGCGGCGGTGGCCGTACCGTAGTAGCTTTTGCGCCCCGTCACATCCAGGGCCCGGTTGCCGTTGCGGTCAAATATGGTCCAACCTTTGGGCGCCTGGGACAGGCAGTATCGGACGATATGTTCGGGCACCTTGACGCGGTCATCTTTGACCATTGCGCCGGCCCGGTGCATCATCTTGCGGGCTTCGGCATGCAAAAGCGTGAAGCCCACTGTGCGCATGATTTCAAGCGCGGATCGAAGAATCTCTTCAATTTGATCCTCGCTGAGCATGCCGAAGGTGAAACCGGCCTTTTCCACATAGTTAGTATTGATCATGGGGCTGTCTCCACCGTTTAAATTCCATAGCCGTCATAATTCCCGTGCCTTGAAAGGTCAGCTCCTGGACAGCGTTCACCCATATCATCGCCGAATCATTGATCGGTAGAGATCAACTGGTCGGCAACACCCCTAATCCAGATCCAATTCCGACTTGCACCGGTTGCAACGCATCGCTCCCCGAAACACCTTGTTCCCGCACTCGGGGCAGTGGTAGCGAGCCGCTTCGTCCTGCACCCATTTCGCGGTGCCGTGTTCGCGTCGGTAGGGGACCGAGCGCAGGATCACTTTTTTGCCCACGGTCATGGGGAAGGTGTCGATATGCACGCAGGGGAAGTCGTCGCATTCATGGCAGCCGCTTATCCCTTTCTTTTGGGTGCAGTTACGGATATCGCACTGCTGGCAGTGCATGAATAGGCAGCTGGAGAGGCAGCCGTCACATTGGATATCTGCAGCGCATAGGTTTTCATGGTTGGGCAAGGCGCCTTTGCCGGCAACACCGCCTTTGTAAAGGTTCGCCAGGCGCGCCTTGAGCTTCTGGTTGTCTTGCCGGTGGGCAATGTGGATGGCGCAAACGCCGCAGTAAAGGCCGCAGGGGGAAAGGTAGTCGGGGTTGACGGTCATTGCTTTACTCCTTGTGATGTATTTCAAACAGCGCATAATTTTGACCTGTTTTCTTTCAGGCATAATGGCATCGACAGGGCATGCATCTGAACAGATACGACAATTGGCCGGACAACCCGGTTCTTCATTGTCAGGATAGTGCATGGCAGGCAGGGACGCAGTCGTGAGAAGCGCTCCCAACATCAATCGGGATCCGTATTGGAAATGGATCAGCAAACCATTTTTCCGATATGCGCGCATGTTTTTCCGATCAGCTTTCGCAGCGATCGATTGCCGCTGCGGAGGGATGGACCGGAGCGCTTAAATGGCCCGGGCTTCTTTTTTCAGATGCAGTTCGAAGCGTTCCACCAGCAGGGAACAGCTCAAGCAGAGGACAAAGTAAATGGTCAGGATGGTGATCCACACCTCGAAGGTGAGAAAGGTGGCCGCCATCAGCTCCATGCCCTGGAAGGTCAGCTCCTGGATGGAGATCACCGATACAATCGCCGAATCCTTGATGGTTGAGATGAACTGGCCGGCCAAAGGCGGCATCACGCGTCGAAGGGCTTGGGGGAAGATCACGTGACGCAGCTGCTGGGCCCGGGTGAACCCCAAACCGGATGCCGCTTCCCACTGGCCGGTGTCGATGGATTGGATGCCCGCCCGGATGATTTCGGTGATATAGGCGCCTTCGTAAACGGCCAGCGCCACGGCACCCGAAATGAAGATGGCCACCCGGTCGGGTTCGGCCATGAGCAGACGCAATACGTCAGACAGAGGGCCGCTGTCCATGAAGGTTGCCTGGTCGATGCCGATGGCCGGCAGGAGGCGGTCGCCGATGAAATAGTAAAAGATAAAGATCCAGACCAGCACGGGAATGTTGCGGATCATCTCCACGTAGCCGCTGCCCAGCATGCGCCGATAGCGGCTGCAACTGATGCGAAACAACCCCATGATCGTGCCGATTATCAGGGCCAGCGCGGTGGCCCAGAAGCTCAAGCGCAGGGTCACCAGGACCCCTTCAAGGATCAGGCCGGGCACCCACCGGCCGCTGGTTGCATCAAAACGCAGCAGGTATTGGGGGATGGCCTGCCAGTTCCATTTGTACTGGGCCTGGTGGGAGGCCTGATAGAGCAGCCACACCCCTGCCGCCCCGATCCCAAACAGCAGAATCAGGTCGGCAGGGGTTATGCGCAGCTTCTTTTTGATCACTGGATTTGCGATTCCCAGTCTTTGGTTTCAAACCAATACGCTTTGCGTTCTTTCAACCAGCCTTCGGATGTGACATAAGCGATCCAATTGTTGAAATAGTTCAATGTGTCCACATCTCCCTTGCGAACGGCAAAACCGATGGGCTCGCGGGTAAAGGTACCCTTTAGGGGTAAAAAGAGTCTCTCGGGGTACTTGATGGCCTGGAAGGCCGGTGTTGGTGCCGAACCGACAACGGCGTGAACCCGGCCGTTGATCACCTCCTGATAGGCCTGGGCTTCGTCGTCGAACATGCGGATCTCGGCCTCGGGCAAGTATTTCTTGGTGGCGGTGACCGCGGTGGAGCCCAAGCGGGCGGCGATGGTGATACCCGGTTTGTTGAAGGCGTCGATGCCCATCATGCCCGCGGCCAGCTTCTTGCTGGCCACCATGGACATGCCGGTATAGTCATAAGGATTGGTGAAGTTCACCTTCAGGTTGCGGCTGGGTAGGATGCCCATGCCGCCGATGATCACGTCGAACTTGCCGGTGAGCAGCGCCGGGATGATACCGGACCATTTGGTGGGAACGAAGGCCACCTTGACCCCCATATCCTCGGCCAAGCGGGAGGCAACGTCGATTTCAAACCCGATGAGCTTCCCCGTTTTGTCTTTCATGGCCCAGGGGACGAATGTAGACATTCCCACCCGCAGCACACCGCGCTGGATCACTTGCTCTACGACACTCTCTGTCTGGTCGGCGGCCAACGCGCCGCCAAAGCCGGTCAAAGAGACCACCAGAATTACCAGGAAGAAGCTGCGGATCAATCGGTTCACGCCTTTCATACCTTTCTCCTTTACATTTGGTAAATGGTTGACAGTTCAATGGGCAGAATTTTCAACTTGTCCGTGCCATACGCATGTCCATGGCCTGGGCGGCCAGGGACAGCGAGAGGGTTAATATCAGGTATATGGCCGCGATAGTAAACCACAGCTCGAAAACCAGGTACGTTTCAGCGATGATCTCCTGACCTTTCATGGTCAGGTCATAAATGGCAATGGTGCTTACCAGGGCTGAATCCTTAATCAGAGATACCGCCTGGCTGACCAACGGTGGCGTCATGTGGCGCAGGGCCTGGGGCAGCACCACATGCCGGTAGATCCGATAGCGGGTCAGGCCGAGACTTTCGGCAGCCTCCCATTGGCTCCGGGGAATGGCCAGAATGCCGGCGCGAATGATTTCCGAGGCGTAGGCCCCCTCAAACAGGCTCAGGGCCAAAACAGCCGAGGCGAAACGACTGAGCCCCACCATGGGAGAGAAAACGAAGTAGATGAAAAAGAGCTGGACCAGCAGGGGCGTATTGCGAATGAGCTCCAAATAAGCCCTGGACAGGGTCCGGGCGGCAACCGAGCCGGAGAGGCGGCCAATGGCCGTCAGCAGACCAAAGAGACTGGAGAGCGCCAATGAGACGGCGGAAACCTTCAGGGTCACCAGCAACCCCTCGAGCAACGGGCCGGCCATCAGGCGCCCCTCAGATACGGAGTAAAGGTACTGGGGAACTCGGTACCATTGCCAGTTGTACCCCAGCCCCGAGCCGCTGGCGTAGATGAACCAGATCAGCAGGCCGGCAGTGGCGCATGCCCGAACCAGGTCAAACAGCGCTTGCTTGCGACCACGCTTTGAAATACCGGGGGCAACGATCGCATTACAGGATTGCATGGTGGTTGTTTCGGGTTTGATCTCTCAAATGGCATTCGACCACTGATACCGGGAAATCCGCCTGAATGGGCCAGCGCTGCATATAACTTCGACTGCCCTTGATTGTGGTTCAATATGAATGGCCATTCGTTAACCCTTCGCATCGGACATACAAAAAATGCAACTTATGGGCCATTATCGGAAAAAGCAAGCACGTTGGTCGCATTGCATGGGTTCGCTGCCTACAGGTTGCCTTGATAATAGCAACGTCTTGCAGATACAGTTCCATGTATTATTAT
>JASFFF010000073.1:0-10606 GCA_050124445.1 Desulfosarcina sp. | reverse complement strand
CATTGTGAGCAGTATAACCGCCGAGAAGAGAAAATAACTCGCTTTGGCTAATTGTAGACCTGTTCTTCATTCGATGTTGGACGTTCGATGTTCGACGTTCATGAGTGAACAACCCCTTGGATCCTTGGACTTTTTACTTTTTAAGCCTTTGCCCTTTGAACCTTAAACCCCGAACCCTGAAATTTAAACTTTAAATCATGAACCTTAATAAACTGAAAATAATGAGGAAATAAATGATTCAACCGGTCATTCTGGCAGGCGGCAGCGGCACCCGGCTGTGGCCTCTTTCCCGCGCCCTGTATCCCAAGCAGTTGATTCGCCTGGTGGACCAGCACACCATGCTGCAAAATACCTTACTAAGGCTGAAAGGGATGGAAGGGGTGGCCAATCCCACCGTGATCTGCAACGATGAATACCGTTTCATGGTTGCCGAGCAGCTGCGGCAGATCGATACCTCAGCCGAAGCGATCATTCTTGAACCGGTGGGCAGAAATACCGCCCCCGCCCTGGCCGTGGCGGCGCTGCGGTCCATGGAGATCGGCGACGACCCGGTGCTGTTGATCCTGCCTGCCGATCACCACATCCAGTTTTCCGATCAATTTCAGAAGGTAATCCAGATTGGCCGTCGGCACGCCCTGGACGGCCGGCTGATCAGCTTCGGCATCGTTCCCGAGACGCCTGAAACCGGATACGGCTATATCAAAATGGGAGACCCGTTGGCCACTCACGGCGTGGACCAATCGGCGGTGGCCATCGCCGCCTTTGTGGAGAAGCCGGACCTGGACACTGCCCGAAAATACGTGGCCTCCGGCCGTTATTGCTGGAACAGCGGCATGTTCATGTTCCAGGCCTCCCAGGCGTTGGATGCACTCAACGCGTTTGTGCCGGATATGGTCACCGCATGCCGCCGTGCCATCGCCGATGGCAGATCCGACCTGGACTTCTTCCGGCTGGACCAAACGGCCTTCTCAACCTGTCCCAGCGACTCCATCGACTACGCCATCATGGAAAAGACCGATCGCGGGGCCATGGTGCCCATGGCGGCCGGTTGGAATGACCTGGGATCGTGGGAAGCCCTCTGGCGGGTGGGGCACAAGGACGGTATGGACAATGTGGTCAAGGGCGATGTGGTGATGCAAGATGTGGCCGACTCCTACCTGCATGCCGAAAGCCGCCTGATCGCCGCGGTGGGCTTGAAGGATCACATCGTCGTGGAGACCTCGGATGCGGTGATGATTTCCCCGCGCGACCGGGTGCAGGATGTCAAAGGACTGGTAGACCGGCTCAAGGCGGATGATCGCGAGGAGACCCGCACGCACAAGCGGCTCTACCGGCCCTGGGGCACGGTGGATCAACTGGTGGTGGGGGAGCGGTTCCGGGTGAACCGGATCACGGTCCAGCCGGGCGCTGCCTTGTCTTTGCACAAGCATTACAACCGCAGTGAGCACTGGATTGTCGTCCGCGGCTCCGCCCTGGTTACCACCGGTGACAAACAGATCGTGTACAAAGAGGACAGCTCGACCTACATCTCCGCCGGCATCACTCACCGGCTGGAAAATCCGGGCAGGATCCCCTTGGAGATGATTGAGGTGCAGACGGGCGGCTACATCGGTGAAGACGACATCACCCGGTTGGAGGATATTTACGGTCGGCACCGGGAGTAAATGCAAGGCCGGGCGGCGGTGTATATGACGACCCTATAGGCGGGGGCAAACCCCGCTCCTAAAGGTGCGTGATGAAGGCGGGGGTCAACCCCGCCACTACAGGCGCTTGGCAAAGGCGGGGATAAACCCCGCCACTACATTGAAGGTAGAGGCACGGTTCATCCGCACCCAATTGACCATGTTATCGAACCTCGAACCCTGAACCTTGAACGGTGAACCCTTTCAGGCCATCTCCATGCGCACCACGATGCGCCGCAGGGCACTGGCTAGGGCCCCGTCCGGTGCCTGGGCCACACAGGGAACCAGGTCCTTGGCGCTTTGCTGTATGTGAGCATCGAAAGGCATACAGCCGAAATGGTTTAGATCGATGGAGAGCATTCTGGCAGCCACCTTTCCCAAGCGGGACAGCAATTCATCCACCGGGTCCTTCGCTTTGACCATGGTTACCACCGTACCCGGACGGTAATTGTCCAGCAAATCCACGATCAGGCGATGGTGAGCAGGCATGCCCGCTTCCATCTGATCCAGCAGATCGCTCATTTGGCGGCCATTGCCGGTGCTGCTTGAGAAGACGAACGCTTTGATCAGCTGCTCTACGTCAAAATCACGCAACGAACGATAATCGGATTCGGCGCCGAACAATCGGCTGAGCTTGCGGTGCAGGGACATTTTGATAAAGCCGTAGGCATCAAGGTATGAAGCCGGTTCGCAGGTGGTCAACACGAAACCTTGATCCGCTGCCAGATAAAAGTCGAGAATGTTGAAGGTGGTGTCGCCTCCCAGATCCAGAATCACGTAGTCTGCATCGATGGCTTTCAATGCCCGCAGCAGTTTCAATTTGCGTGAAAAATGGATATTGGCCGCACCCAATTTGCCGCCCCCGCCTCCGATCAGCATGGGACCGTATTTGGTGGGCAGCATGATGTCATGGATGGCGGGCACGCTTTTGGTCAGAAAGTCATCGATGCGCCGGGGCAGGCTCCAGACACCCATGTACAAGTGAAGGTTGGCCCCCCCCAGGTCCAGATCCACCAGCACGGTTTTTTTACCCAATTGGGCCAATAAGACGCCCAGGTTGGCCACAAACAGGCTTTTTCCGATACCGCCCTTGGCACCGCCAACGGCGATCATTTTACCTGGGCGTTTGGACTGTTGTTTGTGCGCGGTGTTTTCCAAGGCCATGCATCTGCCTGAGTAGATTGTGGATCTCTTGCTCGAACAGCTGTTCGTCAGGACCGGGGCCGGCGCTCGCGCCTCAATCGGTTGGCCTGAGGCGTTGCTTTGGCATCGGCGGTCCGCGTTGCTTGATGTATCGGACAAATGGCAGGGAACTTTAAATGGGGTAGACCGTAGCGGTGACTCAGCGGCTGTGAACCAGAAGCGTCACCGGCCCGTCATTGAGGATTTCGACCTGCATCATGGTCCCAAATCGGCCGGTCTGGGTGTCGATGCCCAGTTTTTCAACCTGGTCGACAAAGTGCCGGTAGAGTCGTCGGGCCGTTTCCGGATCGGCGGCCTTGACAAACGACGGGCGCCGGCCTTTGCGGCAGTCTCCCAGAAGAGTGAACTGGGAAACAACGATCATCTGGCCGCCCGTTTCGATTAACGAGCGGTTCATTTTACCCTGCTCATCTTCGAAGATGCGCAGGTTGGCCACTTTGGCGGCCAGGTATTCGGCATCGGTGGGTCCGTCGCCCTCGGCAACCCCCAGCAGCAGATTGATACCCGGGCCGATGGCTCCCACAATGGCGCCGTCGACGCGCACGCGGCTGCTTGTTACCCGTTGGACCACGGCGATCATGGATGACTCCTTCAGACCTAAGCTAAGCGATTAACGACCGGACGCCTTGCCAAACGCGTCGGCGAACGGGTTGTTGAAAGGCCGGTCGGCTGACGGCTTAGCGGGTTTGTTGGTTTGCCTCCTGCCGCCGGGCGACGGGGCCCTACGGGGATGATCGGCGCGGGTCCGGGGCGGCGGCTTTTCATCCGGCCGGCGGCGCATGGAGAGGGAAATGCGGCGTCGTTTAAGGTCCACTTCCATCACCGTCACACGGACGTTTTGTTGAACGCGGACCACCTCGGCGGGTGATTTGACGAATCGGTCGCACAATTGGCTGATATGGACCAGACCGTCCTGGTGGACACCAACGTCGACAAAGGCACCGAAATCGGTGACATTGGTGACGATGCCGGGCAGGCGCATGCCCGGCTTCAGATCCTGGATGCTGGATACGCTTTCGTCGAAGGCAACGTGCTCGAAAGGCTCCCGGGGATCGCGGCCGGGTTTGGCCAGCTCCTCCACGATGTCCGTCAGTGTCGGCAGGCCGGTGCGGTCGGAAACATAGCGCTGCAAATCGATTTGCCTGCGCAGGGCAGCGTCGTTCATCAGGTCGGACACACGGCAGCCCGAATCGTCGGCCATGGCCTGAACCACGGCATAGGTTTCCGGGTGAACGGCACTTGAATCCAGGGGGTTGTCACTGTTTTTTATTCTTAAAAAGCCGGCGCACTGCTCAAAGGCCTTGGGACCCAGCCGCTGGACCGTTTTCAATTCCTCCCGATCGCCAAAGGCGCCATGTTCATCGCGGTGAGCGACGATGTTTCTGGCCAGTTGGGGCCCCAGCCCCGATACATAGGTGAGCAATTGGACGCTGGCCTGGTTGACTTCCACCCCCACAGCGCTGACACAACTGACGACCACATCATCCAAGGCCGTTTTAAGGGAAGATTGGTCGACGTCATGCTGATACTGCCCCACACCGATGGCTTTGGGGTCGATTTTGACCAGCTCGGACAACGGATCCATCAATCTCCGGGCAATGGAGACGGCCCCGCGAACCGTAAGGTCATGATCGGGGAACTCCTGCCGGGCGATTTCCGATGCCGAATAGACCGACGCACCGCTCTCGTTGACCATGATCACCGGCAACGATGGTCTGTCAATGGCATCCTTTACGAAAGAGACGGTCTCCCGGCCGGCGGTGCCGTTGCCCACGGCCACCGCTTCGACAGCGAACTGCCGGCACCGTTCGGCAACGGTTCGGGCCGCCGCCGCGGCCTGCTTCTGGGCACCGTGGGGGTAGATGGTCTCGTTGTGCAGCAATTTGCCCTGGCGATCCAAACAGACCAGCTTGCAGCCGGTGCGAAACCCCGGGTCGATGCCCATCACCCGCTTGGCCCCCAACGGGGCGGCCAGCATCAGTTGGCGCAGGTTACCGGCAAATACGCGGATGGCTTCCGCATCGGCCCGCCGCTTGAGGGCCACGCGAATCTCGGTTTCCAGGGAGCGCGACAGCAGGCGTTTGTAGGCGTCACGAGCTGCCGTGCGCACCTGTCCGGCATCGGGACCGTCACCGTCAATGATGCGATCCTCGATGATGGCCAGGGCCTGTTCCGGTTGGGGAGCGATGGAGAGAGTCAGGATCTCCTCCTTTTCGCCCCGTCGCATGGCCAGGATCCGGTGGGAGGGTGCCGCTGCAACGGCTTCTTCCCATTGGAAATAGTCTTTAAATTTGGCCCCCGCATCTTCCCGGCCGGCAATCACCCGACTGCGAATGGTCGCTTGCTCAAAAAACAGGTTGCGGAGCGTGGCACGCACCTGCGGATCTTGGCTGATGATTTCGGCAATGATGTCGCGGGCGCCGGCCAGGGCCGCATCGACGCTTTCCACCGATTGTTCCGGATCGACATACTCGGCTGCCAAAACCATCGGATCCGCCCCTTTTTGGGCCAGAATGGCCAGTGCCAGCGGCTCCAAGCCCTTTTCACGCGCAATTGTCGCTTTGGTGCGCCGTTTGGGCCGATAGGGCAGGTAGATGTCTTCGAGTTCGACCAGTGTCTCGGCGGCCTGCAGCCGGCCTTCGAGGCTGTCGTTGAGATGGCCGTGCTGAGCGAGAGATTTGAGGATGGCCGCACGTCGGTCGTCAAGGTCGGCCAATTGGGCCAGGCGGTCCCGGATCGTCGCTACGGCCACTTCGTCCAGGCTGCCGGTGGCCTCTTTGCGGTAGCGGGAGATAAAGGGCACGCTGGCACCATCCGCCAGCAGCTGGGCCACGGCCTTGATCCGGAATGCTGCCAGGTTCATTTCGGAGGCAATGATGTCGATGTGGGTTGGGTTGACCGGGCTTTTGGGGTTCATATGGATTGGGTTTTTTGGGGTTGATAAGGTTCGGGGTTCAGCGTTTAAGGTTCAAGGTTAAGTGTTCAAGGTTCGATGTTATCCTGTCTTCCCCTCGACCCCTTGGGTCCTCGAATCCTTGGACCCTTCTGTTAAGGGTTCAGGGTTTACCGTTCACCGTTTAGGGTTTCAGTGTAGTGGCGGGGTTGAGCCCCGCCCGATATGTCATCTGAAGGCAGGGATGAACCCTGCCACTACGGTCTCCGTTTAACGTTGAGCGCTCACCGTTTAGGGTTTCAGTGCAGCGGCGGGTTTGAACCCCGCTCGATATACCGTGTTTAGTTGGGCGGGGGTGAACCCCGTCCCTCCACTTACTGCTAGCTGATCACGATCCACCGGGCGCCTGACGATGGCGGCAGTCACGGTTGGGACACACGTGCATGGTGCCGTCGCGTTTGGTGGTTTTCTCCACCATGTAAGCATTCCCGCATGCCGGGCAGGTCACGGCCACGGGTCGGTCCCAACTGGCAAAATTGCACTTGGGGTAACGGTTGCAGCCGAAAAAGATTTTGCCCCGCTTGGATGATTTTTCCACGATCTCGCCATCGCAACCCGCTTCGGGACAGCGGACGCCGGTGGGCTTGGCATTGGCGCCGTTGTTCAGGCTCTGGGTGTGTTTGCATTCCGGGTAGCCGGTGCAGGCCAGAAAACCCCCATAACGGCCCCGTTTAATCACCATGGGCTTGCCGCACAGGTCGCAGACCTTGTCGGTGGCTTCACTTTGAACCGGCGCCACCGGGGCAATGTTGCCTTTTTCATCCCGTTCGTAGTCGCTGGAGTAAGTGCAGTCCGGATATCCCGCGCAGGCCAGAAAGTGGCCGTTTTTGCCCATCTTGATGCGCAAGGCGTTTTTTTTGCACAAGGGGCAGGTCAGGTCGGTGGGCATGCCGACCCCTTTTACGCTGAGCATGCTTTCCCCGGCCTCGGCCAGTTTGCGGCTGAAGGGGCCGTAAAATTGGTTGAGGATGGTCAGCGCCTCCACCTCGGCCTGCTCCACCCGATCCAGGTCACTTTCCAGACGAGCGGTGAAGGCCACATCCAGGATTTCGGGAAAGCTGTCGATGAGCAGGTCGTTGACGATGAATCCCAGTTCCGTGGGTCTAAAATAGCGTTTGATCAGCTCCACGTAGCCTTTGTCGCGAATGGTGGACAAAATGGCCGCGTAGGTGCTGGGCCGGCCAATGCCGTTTTCCTCGAGTTCTTTAACCAGAGATGCTTCCGAAAATCGCGGCGGAGGCTGGGTGAAATGCTGCTTGGGATCGAGGCTTTGCACTTCCAGCAACGATTTTTCGGCCAATTCCGGCAGTGGCTGGCTTTTCTTGCTGCTCTCGGCTTCGTCGTCTGCGCTCTGGTAGACGGCCAGGAATCCTGGGAATTTCACCGAAGAGCCGCTGGCGGTGAACGTGTAGTCTCCGGCAGCGATGGAGAGGGTTTTCTGATCGATCAGGGCCTGGGCCATCTGGGAAGCCACGAACCGCTGCCAGATCATGGTATACAGGGCCAGTTGATCATCGTTCAGATAGCGTTTCAGCTTTTGCGGGGTGTGATAGACCGAGGTCGGTCGAATGGCCTCATGGGCGTCCTGGGCCTTGTTTTTATTTTTGAAGAAACGCGGTTTGGCCGGCCGATAGGATGGGCCGAACTGCTCATCGATCAGCCGCTGGGCTTCTTGGGCAGCCTCGTCGGCAATACGGGTGGAGTCGGTGCGCATATAGGTGATCAAGCCCACCGGTTCGCCGGGCCCCAAATCGATGCCTTCGTACAGCTGCTGAGCCACCATCATTGTTTTTTTAGCTGAAAAGCGCAGCTTGCGGATGGCTTCCTGCTGAAGTTTGCTGGTGATAAATGGCGGCTGGGGATTTCGCCGTTTGGTGCGCTTGACGATTTTATCGATGAAAAAGCGGGCGGTTTCCAGTTCATTTAAAATGGCTGTGGCCGCTGCTTCATCGGGGATCTCAATTTTTTCCCCGTCTTTGCGCACCAGCTTGGCTGCAAAGGCCGGCGGTGTGTCGCCTTTCAAATTGGCCGTAATCGACCAGTACTCCACAGGGGTGAACGCCTGGATGGCCCGTTCACGATCACAAATAATGCGAACGGCCACCGACTGCACCCGACCGGCACTGAGGCCGCCCTTAACTTTGCGCCAGAGCAGGGGAGAGATCTGGTAGCCGACCAAGCGATCCAGGATGCGGCGGGCCTGTTGGGCCTCATACTTATCCCGATCGAGATCCTGGGCCTGGTCCATGGCATCGAGAATGGCTTTTTTGGTCAACTCGTGAAACAGTACCCGATGAAAATGCCGGCCCTTCTTTTTCAGCACATCGGCCGTATGCCAGGCAATGGCCTCCCCCTCGCGGTCCGGGTCGGGGGCCAGATAGACCTCCGTCGCATCCCCCGCAGCCGATCTCAGTTGGCTGAGCACCTTCGATTTTCCTGGTATCGTGCGGTAGTGGGGGCTGAAGTCTTTGTCGATATCGATGCCCAGATCTTTGCTGGGCAGGTCCTTAATATGGCCCACCGTG
Organism: Desulfosarcina sp.; assembly: GCA_050124445.1. Classification (GTDB taxonomy): domain Bacteria; phylum Desulfobacterota; class Desulfobacteria; order Desulfobacterales; family Desulfosarcinaceae; genus Desulfosarcina. The sequence continues at coordinate 2,243 of JASFFF010000073.1, read as the reverse complement.
GCGGCGACGTTGTAATCGTTGCCCAGGTATTTTTTGATGGTTCTGACTTTAGTGGGTGATTCCACGACTACCAGGGGTTTGCTCACCGGATACCTCTTGTGTGTTGTGGCGTTGGTTCAACTGCTCGCGATCGATGCCGGGCGTCATACAAAAGCATTTGCCGGCGGACTGCACCACCAGGCCTTTAAGTTCCAGCTGGAGCAACAGGCCGGACAGACGTCCCGGCCCAATGGGCAGTTGCCTGACCAGATCGTCGATGTGGACGGGATCGGCTTCAAGACAATCGATAACCATGGCTTCCGCATCCGTCAATGGCGCAAATTTCGGTTGCCCGGCGGGCGGTGCAGCCTGATCCATTGTTTGAACATGTTCAAATTCTTCCAAAACATCACCGGCATGCGCCACCAGCTTGGCGCCCTGTTTGATCAGGCGATGGGTGCCGACACTCTTAAACGAATGGATGTTGCCGGGGACGGCAAACACCTCCCGATTCTGCTCGGCGGCCAGCCTGGCGGTGATGAGCGATCCGCTGCGACCGGTGGCCTCCACCACCACCGTGCCATGGCACATGCCGCTGATGATGCGGTTGCGGGCCGGGAAATGGTGGGCATCGGGGCCGCTGTCCAAGGGAAATTCGGTGACGACGGCCCCATGTTGGGCAATCTGATGAAACAGCTCCTTGTTCTCGCGCGGATAGATTCGGTTCAGCCCGGTACCCAAAACAGCTACCGTGGCGCCGCCACCGGCGATGGCGCCGAGATGGGCCGCCGTGTCCACCCCGCGGGCCATCCCGCTGACGATGGTCACTTGCTGGCCGGTCAGATCCATGCAGAGCCGTCGCGTGGTTGAGATGCCGTAGCCGGTGGCATTGCGTGAGCCCACCACCGCGATACTCAATCCTTCATTCGGTAGCCTCCCATATACGTACAGCAATGGCGGTGGATCCGGGATCTGTTTTAGCAGCGGGGGATAGCAGCGGTCTGTCAGGGAAATCAGGTGGTACCCGTTCTGGTGCACCCGCGCCAACTCGCGGTCGATGGCATCGGTTGCCTGCTGCCGCAATATGGCTGCAGCCAATCGCCCGGTAACGCCTTGAACCGCCGACAGGGCGGCCGTATCCGCAGCAAACACCGCTTCGGGCGATCCGAAGCGATCGATCAGGCGCCGGAACATCAGGTTGCCGATCCCCGGCACGCATTTCAGGGCGAGCCAGGGTCGCAGCGCACTCATTTATTTTCTCCGGGCCTGCCAAGCTAGCAGGATGGGGCTGGCCACGTAGATGGACGAATAGGTGCCGATCAGAACGCCAACCAGAAGGGCAAAAGAGAAGTCGTGGATGATGCCGCCGCCCAGAACAAACAGGGCAATGACCACCACCAGAGTCGTCAGCGAGGTCAGGATGGTCCGGCTCAAGGTCTCGTTGATGCTTTTATTGATGATCGTGGTCATGGGTTCTTTGTGGTATTTACGCAGATTTTCCCGGATACGGTCAAATACGATGATGGTGTCGTTGAGCGAATAGCCGATGATGGTCAGCAGGGCCGCAACAATGGGCAGTGTGAATTCCTTGTCGAAAATGGAGAATATGCCCACGGTGACGGTCACATCGTGGATGATGGCCACGATGGCGCCCATGGCGTACTTGAATTCGAAAAACCAGAAGATGATTAAGGAGACAAATAGTGCCGCCAGCATGAGAAAGGGAACCGACACCTGAAAAAGCGAGAGCAGGTAGACCGCGCCCATGATGGCCGCTGCCACGATGGCGCTTTTGGCCCATTTCAGTTCAAACCGGCCGGAGATGTAGACGGTGATGAATAGCAGGGCGTAAAACATGGCAAACAGGGCCTTTTCGCGCAGATCCTGGCCCACCTGAGGACCGACCATCTCGACGCGACGGATTTCAACCGGCACGTCGGTCGCTTCGCCCAGGCGCTGCTCAATGGTTTCGGAAAGTCCCTGCATGGCCGAGGTGGTCACGTCGGTGCGAATGAGGTATTCGTTGTCTGCCGCCTGGCCGAACTGCTGCACCGCCGATGCGGCCATTTCCATGTTCTGCAGACCCGATTTGATTCGATCGATGGCCACCGGTGCTTCGAACTTGACCTGGACCAATGTGCCGCCGGCAAAGTCGATCCCGTAGCGTGGTCCCCGGTTCATTACCAATGAGCCGATGCTGATGACGATCAACAGCAGCGACAGCAGAAAGGCAATCTTGCGTTTACCAATGAAGTCAATGTTGA
>JASFFF010000072.1:0-10678 GCA_050124445.1 Desulfosarcina sp. | reverse complement strand
GCGTTGTTGATACAAGACCGCGAAAAAGTGCCTTGCGGAGTGATTTCAAAGACGGACCTTACCCTGGCCTACAAACACGGAGTCGCTTCCGCGACGCCATCAGAGAGCATCATGTCGGTACCGGTAAAAAGCTGTTCACAGGAAGACATGCTTGAAGCGACGATCCAAAAAATGATCTACACAGACCTCCACCGACTTTTCGTGTACCGGGCCAATCCAAACGACATGGTTGGGGTTATCTCTTTGTCCGATGCAGCCCGTGCCCGATCAGGATCATGTCATGCCTGCGTCAGCAGTCGCATCAAGATACAATAGGAACGACTGTTCTCAAAAATAGAATCGATTGCCTGCAGAAGTGCGGTGGCGTTGACAATTGGGTCGCTTTTTGAAGGTTCAGTCAGATTCTGGTTTGATGCGCTCAGGATCTATTGAAGATCGGTTTCGTCGGCGGTGATGGGGGCCGGCATGCCGAAATAAAATCCCTGGCCCAAATCAAAACCGAGCTGTTGGCACACCTCGGCTTCTTCAGCACATTCGATACCTTCTGCGAGGGCGAGTATATCAAGATCATGGGCTGCTTTGATAAAGGTCGAAATCATCTGATGGAGTCGCTCAGGGGCGAGGTGAATCTGGCGGATTAAGGACATATCGAACTTGAGATAATCTGGAGAGATGTTTGATAGTTCCACCAATCGCGTTTGTCCGACACCGAAATCATCGAAAGCCAACGCCATTTCCAGTCTTTTTATTTCAGCGCTCAACTGCAGGAACTCATTTTTCAATGCGGTTGCTTTCTCGCTGATTTCCAAAACGATTTTGTTTGCCGGGGCGATGTCGCGAATCCGGGCCAAAGAGGCCAAAAGGGCATCCATTTCGTAGATTTCGTGCGGCGTGGTATTTACAAACAATAGGGGTGATCCAGGCAACGTTTTTCCGATTTCCGCCCCTTTTTCACGGAATAGGGCGCTCAAGTCGGAGGCGCATCCCAAATACTCGGCCATGTCCAACAATTCAGAGGGATCCGATGGCAAGTCGTCATCCCCAACGCGGCCAAGAATTTCGTATCCGACTCTGGTCTGATCTGAGAAGGTTACCAACGGTTGAAAATGGGGGATTACATTTCGCTCCTCAAGCAATCGTCGCAACTTTGGCTCAAAAGATGACATAATTTTAATCTCTTTTGAAAAAGTCGCGCTTACCGTCTCGTGTGCGGTGATAGCGGCCGACGCTTGGACTCTTACGACCTTAAATGTAAATTTCCCTATCGAAACAATATCATTTGGTTCGAGCAGCTCGGCCTGCTCGATCTTTTTGTTGTTCACAAAGGTGCCATTCGTGCTCTCAAGATCGCGTATCCACAATAGATCACTGCTTTTGCGAATTTCACTGTGATGCCTGGAGATACGCTTATCGATTAGCTTGAGTTGGCAATCACTGGCGCGGCCAATGATAAAAGGAACCGGCTCGATGGTGACCAGCCATTCCCTGTCTGCATCTGCCACCGCTTCTAAACACCATTGTAATGTATCACCAACAGTAAGGTCGCTCGCTCTCAAACCGGTACCTCCCAAAGATAACTTCTGGGATTTACACATTTCATTGAATTGTGGTCACTTGTATCCATTGCCGATTATTAAATGGAGATGGTCAAATCGCATAGCCCGTTATAATTTGACCGTGGCAAGGATGCAAGCACATAAATACGATTCTGCGACTCCACAAACCGAATGAACCCCAAATAGTTAGGTAAATTTCACCATTGCATCCTTTGGCCGGAAATTTACGCCATTCGCAATGCGGATCGTCGTTGAGGCGATTGTTACAACCGACAACCGTATTGGTTTCGTGTCAATGGTAATGGACAGACAAAGCGCCACAAGCTATCGGTTCTCTGCTTCGGTATCAAAGGACATGGTGAGCGCGTAGGCACCGTCTTCAAAGCGGCTGCGTATTGGAAACCCGCACTTCTCGAACACCTTGAGCATGGCCTGGTTGGTGGCCAGCACATCGGCAGTCATGCCCCGTACGCCACGCTGTCGGGCCAGGCGCGCCAGCATCTGAAACAGATAGGTAGCGATGCCCAGTCCCTGATAATCTTCATCCACCACGAAGGCCACATCCACGTATGGTTTGTCCTTATGACGGGCAAACCGCGCCTCGGCGATGATCTGTCCCTGACCCGGCGGTCCTACCAGTCCCACCACCGAAAGCACATCCCGGTAGTCCACATTGACATAGGCCTGCATCTTGGCGTGGGGCATGGTCTTGATGGGGGTGAAATAGCGGTAGTAGATGGCCTCGTCCGAAAAGCGGTAGAAAAGGCGCCGCATCTCTTCTTCATCGGAGGGTTTGAGGGCCCGAAAGCGCACCGTTGTGCCATTTTTAAAGGTGTGGCGCTCTGATATTTCCGACGGGTACAGGCGGGCGCTCTCCGCCAGAAAGATCTGGTCGCGATAGATGATATTCTCCGCTTTGGCAGCTTCCACCAGGTTTAACCGGTCATCGGGATGGGCAATTTCGATCAAAGCCTGGGCCCGCTCCCGCAGCGTCCTACCGGATAATGAGGCAATACCGTACTCGGTGGCGATCATATTCACCGAGTCGGGCAGGTTGAGTTGGTTGGGCATGCCCTGGATGGAGATGCGGATGTTGCCTTCTTCCTTGAGGTTGCGGCTGGGCAGGGCGAAAATGGTGAAGCCACCTGACGATATCTCGGCACCATTAAAAAAATCCATGGCCTGGCCGGGACCGGAAGTGACCTGGCCTTTGCCGGCGTGCATGGCGATGCGTCCGGACAAATCTACCCTGCGTGCCGGGAAAATAGCCACAAATCGGGGGTTTCGTCCGATTTCAATGGGGTTGAAGACCTTGTCGATGCTCTGAAACTCCACCAACGGGTTGCGGTTCAGCCAGCGCATCAGTTCAAGCGAGCCCATGGCATAACAGGAGAGCGATTTGCCCCGAAACGTCTGTTTCCGTCGGTTGGACACCGCACCGCTTTTTACCAGATCCATGACGGCGTCGGTGATAAAGGGGGTGTGGATGCCAAGGTCCTTTTTTTTGGCCAGGTGTGGGGGCAGGGCTTCGAAAAGCGGGCCAAAGCTGAATCCCAGACAGCTGCCGTCTTCGATCACCGAGGCAACATTGGCCGCCACACGGTCATAGACCGCGTCCACCGGCCAACAGGGAAAGACCTGCAGCGGTTCAGTGCTCTCCACCAGCAGGTCAAAATCAGCCACCGAGACAAAGGTGTCGCCGTAGGTGCAGGGAATGGCGGGGTTGATTTCGCCGATAATCACCGACGCCTGGGCCATGACCCGGCGCCCCACATCCACAGCGATTCCCAATGAACACAAACCGTTATCGTCCGGTCGAGTGACCTGGATGAGGGCTGCATCCACCGGGAGCTGACGGCCCTTGATCAGCCTCGGAATGGCGGAAAATCGGCTGGGGATCAGATCTACGCGGCCGGCGGCGATGGCCTCGCTGGCCACCCATCCGGAGAAAAAGGTTTTCAAGCGATACTTGTTGAATCTGAGTTCTTCCAAAGAGATGGCATCCCCGAAGCTGAGGATCTGAATCAGGGTTAGATCCTGAAGGTTGAGGGCATCCGAGTCCATCAGGCGTTTGACCAGGGTACGGGGTTCGGCCGCACCGGTTCCCAGAAAAATGTTCATTCCCGGTTCCAGGCGGGCCAGGGCTTCGTCAGGCGTTGCCAGTTTGCTTTGCCAGTCGGTTGATTGGGTGGCGGTCATGGCTTTCCCCTTCCATTAACCATCTCAGTGTGTCAGCGGCCACCCGCATGGCGGGTGGCTTGAACCGCACCAGCGAGCGCATTCCCCGTCGCTTGTCGAAGCGAAGCCAAGACCCCGCTCATCGGGGCGGGGTGGTAAGCCAGCGAGTAAAAAATTGACAGCATTGCTTTAAAACATTCGACGTCGATGATGCACAATGCTATGAACAGACGCCGGTTGGCGTCATTTTACACTTAGGGAAACTGCGTCATGAAATACGATTTTGACCGAGAGATCAACCGTAAAAACACCCAATCTGCCAAATGGGGCGTCATACAAGATCCGGACAATCCGTCACGCTGGCATGCCACCGAGGCCTATTATGGTGATGACCGGATTCTGCCCATGTGGGTGGCGGATATGGATTTTCCTTCCCCTCAGCCGGTAGTGGATGCTCTGGTGGCGCGGGCACGACACGGCATTTATGGTTACACATTTCGGACGCAGGATTACGATCAGGCCGTCGTGGACTGGATGCAGCGGCGTCACGGGTGGGCGATTGACCCGGGATGGATCGTATCAACGCCCGGCGTGGTGCCCGCGCTTAATTTTCTCGTGCGCACCTTTGTTGAACCCGGGGAAAACGTGTTGATTCAACGACCGGTCTACTATCCCTTTTTCAGTGCCATACAAAACAACGGCGGCCAGATCGTCTCCAGCAGTTTATTGCTCGAGCATGGCTGCTACCAAATGGATTTTGAAGATTTCGAGAAAAAGGCCGCGGATCCGGCAACAACGCTTTTCATCCTGTGCAGCCCACACAATCCGGTAGGGCGGGTATGGACCCGAGAGGAACTGATTCGATTGGGAGCGATTTGTCTGAAACACCGGGTATTGGTGGTGGCCGACGAAATCCACGCCGATCTGTTATACAGCGGCGTCACCTTTACGCCATTTGCTGCCATCGATCGGGATCTGGCTGCCAATACGGTGGTCTGCACGGCGCCCAGCAAAACGTTTAATCTGGCCGGTCTGCACACCGCCAATATCATCATACCCGATCCTGGACTGAGGCGCCGGTTTCAGCAAACCCTGAACAGCTGCGGCATGGCCCGATGGGCCAACCCGTTCGGTGCACTGGCCTGCGAGACAGCCTACCGAGAAGGAGAGCCGTGGCTGGAGCAGGTATTGGCCTATATCGAGGACAACCTGAACTGTCTGCAACATTTTATCAACGACCAGGTCCCGCGCATCCAGGTGATCCGGCCTGAGGGAACCTATCTGGTATGGCTGGATTGCCGGCAACTGGCATTGGGCAAAAGGATGCTCAAACGCTTGATGTTGGAAACGGCGCGACTTTTCATGGACGACGGTTTTATATTCGGTCCCGAAGGCGAGGGATTCGAGCGAATCAATATCGCCTGCCCGCGTGCAATGCTGCAGGACGCTTTGGCGCGCATCCGTCGCGCAGTGGATGCGCTATGAACCGCAACAGCGAAGGCATTCTCCGCCGCTTGTCGAAGCGAAGCGACGATCCTGCTCATCGGTGCGGCGGGGTTGGCGAGCGAATACAAAATAGGCAGAATTCCTTACGGTCGACGATTCCTGGCAGCTTGCTGCGAGGTTCTTCAATCGATGGCCTGTATTTTAGGAAAGCGGTTGAGTGCCCATAGGTTGCCGCCTATGCGGCAATGGCAAAATGGGGTACTTCATCCGACCCACTCATCCCAAACGATTGAACAATACAAAGCCGGTGACAATCAGGACCATACCCGCCAGATGGAAGGCTCTCAACGATTCATCCAGAAACAGAATCGCCAGCACGGCGGCAAATACGGGGATCAGATTGATGAACAACCCGGTGCGGTTGGCGCCGATGACCGCCACCCCCCGATTCCAGCAGAAATAAGCCACAATGGAAGGGAAAAGGGCCACGTAGGCAATGCTGCCGACCACACCCGTTGTGATGCTGAAGGGTCCAACCGTTGACATCTCCCACAGGTAAAGCGGAAGCAGTCCCAGACAGCCGGTACCGAAGGTGATGGTCAGAAAGCTCATGGGGTGGATGTTGGGTCGTTTGGGTAGCAGGGCCGAATAGAGGGCGTAAAGGATCACCGCTGCAATCATCAGCAGGTCTCCCTGCACAAGCGCCATGTCAATCAATGCCTGCCAGCGGCCTTTGAGAACCACGACACCGGCACCCAGGACGCAGAGCAATACCCCGGTGGCCTGAATCCAAGAGACCCGTTCGCCATAGAGGACCAAGGAGATCACGATAATGACCGCTGGCATGGTGGTCTGAATCAGTGCGCCATTGATGGCCGTGGTGGTGTGCATGGCCATGTAAAGCAGGGTGTTGAAGCCGGTGATGCCGAACAGGGAAAGCAGGCCCACGATTTTCCACTGCCTCAGGGCCGCATTCCAGTCGCGCTTGACATAGGCCCAGGTCAGGGGAAGGAGGATGAGAAAGGCCAGGGCCCAACGCCAAAAGGCCAGTGCCACAGGGGGTATGATCGTTGACACACCCTTGGCCAGTACAATGTTGCCCGCCCAGCATAGGGGGGCCACGGCCACCAAAAGAAATGCGGGCAGGATGGATTGCTGGTCTGCGTTCATACCGGTGGTCGGTTTCCGTTGAAGGTAATCGGGGCGTGGCCGCTAACTGGATAAAGAAAAGTCTGGCCGTTGTACCGGAACCCGCCGGCAATTGCAAGCGGCCAGGCGGTCGTGGCCTGCCTTCTTGGCTGTCGGGGCCATTTGGCTGAAAGGGTCCCTGTCGATCAACGGCCTTTGTCGATTCTGCCGGCAAGTGCGTTGACACCGTCTTCGGTTTAAGTCATAACACCATGGAAAAGCGCCCACGCAACGACCAGCCATGCACAAGAGGGAGGCAACACCATGAAGCAGGGCACATGTCCCAAATGCGGATCAGCGAATATCTATTACGCCGAAGACCTGCCCTTGAAAAGCGGCCCCTTTGGCAGCAACTCCATTCCCATCAGCCTGACGGCCATGGCCGCCTTGGACAACTATGTGTGTGTGAATTGCGGCCTGGTGGAGAGTTATGTGGCCGACAAATACATGCTTGAGAAAATCACCAAGAAATGGAAGTCGGTCAACGAACAGGCGGACGATTCAGAATGATATCTTTTGCATAATTAGGACTGCCAATGCCGTTTCCCTTTTCCAGCAACCGTATCCGCGGCATTCGTCATTTCGGTTTGATCTCGCGGGTTCTCATCAAGCATGGCATGGGTGAGATTGCCGACCGGTTGAAGGGCCGCACTGCCACCACAATCAAGTCCGGCCTCCCTGACCCCGTGCGCATTCGCCGTACGTTAGAGGAGCTGGGCCCCAGTTTTATCAAGCTGGGCCAGCTCATGAGTACCCGTGCCGATCTGTTTCCCCCGGAGTATATCGATGAATTTTCCAAATTGCAGGATCAGGTACCGCCGGTACCCTTCGACGAGATCCGCCGAACCATTGAAACCGAATTGGATCAACCCCTGAGCCTGCTTTTCGAACGTATCGATGATAAAGCCATGGCTGCCGCCTCCGTGGCCCAGGTGCACGCTGCCCGGCTTAAAACCGGTGAAAAGGTGGCAGTGAAAGTGATCCGTCCGGGCATCGAAAAGCGGATTCGCAAGGATCTTCAAGTGATGTACTATTTTGCCCAACGCTTCGAGGGCACTTTCGATCTGGGCCGCATAGTGGGAGCGGTCAATCTGGTCAAGGAGTTCGAGCGCACCATCTTTCGTGAGTTGGACATGCTGATCGAAGCCGGCAACATCGAGCGGTTCACCCGCAGCTTCGAGGAAGTCGAAGAGATATATATCCCCAGGGTGTATTGGGATCTCACGGCCAAGTCAGTCTTGGTGATGGAGCACATCGAGGGTATTAAAATTGACCAGGTGGACGAGATTCGGCACAAGGGCATCGATCCAGAGGAGGTCGCCATGATCGGTCTGCGCTCCTTCTCCCGTCAGCTCATGGCTGCCGGCATCTTCCATGCCGATCCGCACCCGGGCAACACCATTGTCATGCACGACGGACGGGTGAGCCTGGTCGATTTCGGTATTGTGGGCTACCTCGACGAAGAGACCATGATGCAGATCGCGCATCTGTTTCTGGGCTTTACGGAACATGATTACGATATGGTCATGGAGGCCTTCGAGGCCGCCGGATTGGTGGATCCGCGAAACATGGACCTGAAAAGCTTCAGGGTGGACCTCAAGGACATTGCCGAACCCTTTTATGGCCGCTCGCTGAAAACCATTTCGGTCAAGGACGTTTACGACCAGGCGATGCGCTTGGTTTACAAATACCGCATCCGGCTGCCGCGCAACCTGCTGCTGCTATTCAAAACATTCATCCAGACCGAAGCCCTGGGCAAGATTCTTGGATCCGAAGCCAGCCTGCTGGAGGTGACCCGACCCTACGCCAAGAAGCTATTGCAGCAGGGTTATGAGGCCCATAAGGTACTCAGGAACATGGGCCGGGACATAAAATTGTTTGGTGGATACCTGCGTCAAATGCCCCATTTGGCCCAGGGGCTGTTCAAACGCATTGCCACGGAATCCCCACGCATCGAATTGTCCCACACCGGTCTGGAGGACACATCCAGAAAATTCGAAAACGGCATCAACCGCCTCACCCTGGGTTTGGTGGTGGCTGCCTCGCTGATTGCCGCCTCGCTGATTCTCAACTCCACCCGCAAGGTGCTGCTTTTCGAAGTAGACTTCTTCGGTATGCAGACGCTTTCAGTCACTGATGTGCTCGGATTTACCGGGTATGTCATTGCTACGTTACTGGGCCTGTGGCTGGTCTATTCCATTGTAAGATCGGGCAAATTGTGATCCCCGGTGCACAGGGTTCGCGTGCTGCGCACCCGGACGATTTGCCGGGGCGCCTTAGGCGCCCTTTAATTGAAACAATTACCGGTGATCATGCCGACGATCCGCGTCAGCGGGTAATTGCCAACAGTTCAAATCAATCATTGATGGACCCGTAAAAAGTTGCCAAGCAGATGGTTTCGTAAAAAGCGCCGAGATCAAGGCTTGCGGGCCGCGAAAGCGAGCTTAAGCGAGCGAACAGGAAATCGATTCTTATCCTTACGGCGAACATTTATGTTCCATCCTGAGGAATGAGGAGTACTTATGGGTACTTCGCAGTGACGAGGGATGAAGCGTAACGCAGATATCGGGCTTTTTACGGAACCATCAATCATTGAACGGATGGCATGGACAGGAGGGCCTATGCTTCAACGCAAGCGGGTACTGATCGTTGATCCATCACCGATCTTCCGCCGGAAACTGAAAGAGACGATTCAGACGAATGAAACCCTCGTGGACGTGATCGAGGCGGATGACATCGTCCAGGCCGAGACCGTTTTGAGCAATCAATTGCCCGATGTCGTTTTCATCGATATGGCGATTTTTGATGAAGCCGGCAGGCAATTCATTCAATCCATCAAGTCTTTGTCTGCAGGCGTGCAGATTGTCGTGCTGGCCGGCAGCGATTCGGCCGATTTTAAAGAACGCGTGCTCGCTATGGGGGTGGATCATGTGTTGCCCAAAGCACTCGCCGCTGGTTTGCGCCTGATCGATGTCATTCATGCGGTTGTCCGCAGATAAGCGATCGACATGTTGGCCATATAGGGGCCATTGTGCTTAACACCCATTGCCCTCCCCATCGACAGGCGTCCTCCAATTCATTGGTTTCAAAATCGTTGCCACCCGTTGCATTCCCCAAGGTTTTAATTGGTTGTCTTCAAACCGGGTGCTTTGCACCCGGTAGCAACCGCAACCATTGAAGCACTAAAGTGCTTTTGCCTTTCCGGCCGTTGGCCGGAAATTCAAGCCACCCGCTACGCGGGTGTTCGCTGACTCCAGGTTGTTAGCCGACAGCGCCAGAAGGGGTTGACCTCCGCAAGGAAGCGATGCGGCTCGTGCAGTTGCTTTAGCGGCAAGCGCTGTCGTTTATCACATGCTACTCTTGCAAAGGGTTGGAGATGGGCGAGCACCGGGTTTCCGTTAACGACCGAATCACCTGTTTCTGTTGCAGGGTCAAATCATCGAAGCGGACCCCGATACCTTTGGGATCCCGGCGGACCACCGTCCCGCTGATGGCGCAGGTGCTTTCCAATACCGGTGACGACAGGGACATGATCAGTCGCTGGCCCACCTTAATGGACTGTTCGGTTTCAATGTAGGCGCCCCCTTCGCTGATGTCACGCATGTAGCACTGATAGGTCCAATCACTGATGTCGTAGTCTACCCCCACCAGGCAGTCATAGCGGTCAAACTTTCTCTGGTTGGGCCGCTGACTCTGTTTTTCATCCACAATTCGCCCGCTTTCCAGCAGCAGGTTCATCAACGGCGTTTTGAATTCCTGGGTAATCTCTCCCAGCGCATAGTCGATGTCGATCAACACGTTTTCCCAAGTCAGGATGTGCAGCGCAGCGGATTTGCCCACAAGCAGTCCCATCTTGGCGGCCACGGGCTTACCGCCCATGATATAAATGGTGCCCATTTTTCCTTTGGCCGAGATCCGCAGCGCACAGGAACGCCGTTCCAATTCAATCATCTGCAGAAACGAAGAGAGCGTGATGCCCCGCACCTGGCCACCGTAGTCAATCTGCAGTTCGGTGAAAATCCGTTTGGTAAGCATACTGATGTCCAGGGCCTGATCAAAATGAATGACGGCATCCATTTGCCTGATCCTGGTGCGAAACATGGATGATGCGTTGTTGGTCATTACGATGACGCGAACCTGGGGATATTCAGCGCCCGTTATGGACAGCAGTTCGATATCCTCCATCTCAGACATGTGCATGCCGGTGATCAAAATGTCGATATTTTCGGCCGCCAGGCTCTCAATCGCCGATTGAATGCTGGCTGCAGAGAAAAGTTGCAGAAAGCTGCTCTGGCTTTTCAAGAGCCCCA
>JASFFF010000071.1:0-10688 GCA_050124445.1 Desulfosarcina sp. | reverse complement strand
CGGGAAAGCAGATGCAGGTGGTGCTTTACCGACGGGCTGATCAGTATGAAGAAAATAAAGACCGGCTGGTCATCAATGGCACCGAAAATGACCGGCGAGTCCAAAAAACAAGTCGTAATGACCGGCGAACCGGGTGGATTTGAGAGTGGCTCACGAGGATGGGGGATGGCGATGCCGTTGCCGATGCCGGTAGACGCCAGACGCTCCCGTTCGATCAGTTTCTCATAGAGCTCGTTGCGCGTTTCCCCGGATAGAAAGTCGATGCAGTCGACCGATGACCTCAAGGCCGTCGCCGCATCATCGCCGGCCACTTGATGACAAACCGATCCCCGCTGCATGGCGGGAACCAGTGCATCCAAGGATTCGGCCACCCGTTCAACGGCATCAACGCCGCCTAGCGAGAACGTCAGATTGTGCGTGGCGGCCCATTTTTCCAGTGCCGAACGGGAAAAGACTGCCTCGCTGCCATGGCGCTGGATGGGAATTCTTCCCTGACGGATCCATCGCTGTACCGTCGATACCGGAAGATTCAGTGCGCCGGCGACCGTATTCATGGATAGTTTCATGCTTGCCTTCTGGTGAATCCTTGCCGATCAAATAAACTTTATACTCTACGTCGTAATATTATAATAATCAAGAAGATACAGCATCTTTTCCAGGTCCTTTTAAGCAACCGTCATCTCGTTCATGAATGGTGATGTCCCGCTTGGGAAAGGGGATTTCGATACCATGATCGTCAAACAAGGTTTTGACGGTGTCGGTAATAAAATCGATCGTGTCCATGCGTCTGCGGGCATCCTTGATCCACACTCTGGCCTGTAGATCGACCGATGATTCACCAAAGTTGCGCACCACTACCTTGGGTGCCGGCGTTTCCAGAATCCAGTCGGCCGACTGAGCCGCCTGAATAATCAATTGCTTGGCCAGGGCGATGTCGGCATCATAGGCGACACCAATGTTGATCCGTACGCGTATGGACGCATAGATGGTGGTGTAGTTGACGATATCGCGAGTCATTATCTCGTTGTTGGGGATGATTATTACAATGTTGTCCGTCGTTTTAATGCGCGTGGCCCTCAATCCAATGTCAATGACATCCCCCCATGAGGCGCTGCCGGCCGGTGCACTCCACACCTCGATGCGGTCTCCGACTTCAAAGGGCCGGTCGATAATCAGCAGGATGCCGGCAATCAGGTTGGACAGGGTGTCTTTGGCTGCAAAACCGATGGCCACCCCCATGACTCCGGCACCGGCAATGAAGGGCATCACGTTGACACCCAGCACATCCAAAGCGATCACGGTCGCGGTGGCATATACGATGGCGCCGGAAAACTTGTTGAGCAGATCGATGGCGATGTTGTCAAGGTTGGTCTCTGTGCGTTCGGCCAGGTTGCGCTCCAGGTACTCCAGAAAAATCAGCAGGAAATTTTTTACAGGTGTGGCGGCAAAGAGAATGAAGACGGCGTGAAACATTTTTTCGGCTGCAGTGAGATCGAACAGGCGTATCCATATCAGGCCCACCAGCCAGATAAGCACCAGACCGGCTGCTTTTCGGATAATGACGAACAGCTCTTTGCGAATTTGAATAAACTTAAAACTGACCGCTTTCTTTTCAAAGGTGGCCAGAATGCGTTTAAAGATCAGCCAGAGAAGGGCGGCCGCGAACAAGGCACCTGCGGCTTTGGCCAAGCTGTTCGCCAACGTGGCGTCGGCGCCAAAAAATGAGGTGAAGTGTTCCTTGATATCGTTGATGGTGTCCATAAATGGCCTCTAAAGCGTGTGATTTGGCTTGTCGACGGATGGGGTGTCACTACCACTTTTTAAAACGGTTGTTAATTAAAAAGCGATTGGCCGTCTTTCGAATGGCTTCAAACCAATCCCAGTGTGGTTGTTAAAAAGGATGAATCGGCGGCAGTCGTCAAGGCCGGTAAGGGCTGTGGGACGGACGATTGAACGGATGTGATCGACGCAGGCCAATAGAAGCGGGGCGATTATGTGTATGACCGATAAACGTATTTTTTAAAGCAGTATAGGGCCATCTGCGCTCAGGCTGGCGTCAACCATCTCCCAGCCCTTTCAGGACTGTGAGAATCCGGGATTCCGGGGCCACGTCTTGCTGCAGCAGCGTGGCCCGGATGGCGGCCAACTGGCCATTTAATTCGGCAATTCTGATTTCCAGGTCCTGGATGGTTGCAGCGGATGTCCGTTCGGTGACGTCCATGGCTTCACGCAGATCAGCGGCATTTTTAATCAGCATCTTCAAGTCGCGAATCTTATCCAGACGCAGAAGCAACTCATCCACGTGAATCGGCTTTTGTAGATAATCCGCAGCGCCTTTTTTCATGGCTTCAATGGCATTGTCCACCGAGGCGTGGGCGGTCATCAGGATGACTTCGGTCCCGGTATGGACCCGCTTGGCTTCCTCCAACACGCCAATGCCATCCACCCCGCCAGGCATCATCAGGTCGGTCAGCACGACATCGTAAAATTGCCGGGCAATTTTTTCGATGGCCAGCATGCCGTTTTGGGCTGTCTCAACCGCAAAATCACCACGGATCAACCGTTTGGTTAACAGCGTCAGCGTGACCGGATCGTCATCGACCACGAGTATTTTCAGGCTTGTCATTGCTCATTCTCCCTGGTGACTGCTTATGGGTCTCGGTTTAATGCGCCATCCCGCAACGTACCTTATGCCTTCAATTGATAGTAGACCGATCGCAAGTGTCTTTTGGGGACGAATCTGGGGCAGATACCGTTCAGCGATTCGGTGGATCCGATGAGCAGATAGCCATCGGGCTCCAGCACATCGGCAATTTTATGAAACAGTTTCTTCCGATCCTGGGGGGAGAAGTATATGGCCACATTGCGGCAAAATATAATATCGAATTTGCCCAATCCCACAAATGGCTGCATTAAGTTCATGCGTCGGAAGGTGGCCATGGCACGGATTTCATCCTTGATTTTCCAACTGCCGCCGCAGGGCGTGAAATAACGCTGAAGCTTCTCTCGCGGCAGGCCGCGCTCGATTTCAAATTTGTTGTAGAGACCGGCACTGGCCTGGGCAACGGCCGCATCGGAGAGATCGGTTCCCGTGAGGGTGATTTGACAGCTGCCATTATTGCCCAGCAGTTCTTTGATAACGATGGCGATGCTGTAGATCTCCTGGCCGGTGGAACAGGCACTGCTCCAGATTTTCAAGTTGGCGGGTCCGGGCTGTCCGCAGCTGCCGGAACGGGCATCGATGATTTCAGGCAAGATTTTATGTTTCAACAATTCGAAGGGATTGGTGTCGCGAAAAAAAAGGGTCTCGTTGGTGGTGATGGCATTGATGATCTTTTTCTCCAACAGCCTGCCTTTATCCGATTTGGCTTTGTGATAAAACTCGCTGTAGGATTTGCAGCCCTCTTCTTCGAGCAGCTTTCCAAACCGGGTCTCCAATAGGTAGGCCTTGGAGGTATCGATACGGATACCAGATATATGGTAAATGTAGTTGGAGAGAACGCTGATTTCTTCCGGTTTGATTTTTACCATGCGATTCCCTGACGCCATGGCTCGTGCGGAACGAATGGCGAAAATGGGGGTGGGGCTACCCCACACGGACCGTTTTTACGATCATGTCGGCAATTTGATTAAGGGGCAGCACCGCATCTGCCAGGCCCGTCTCTGCAGCTGCTTTGGGCATGCCAAATACCACGCAGGTGGTTTCATCCTGGGCAATGATCCTAGCGCCATTTTGCTTCAACAGCTTGAGCCCTTGCGTACCATCCGACCCCATGCCGGTCATAATTACACCGGTGGCCCGCCCGACATAATGATGCGCCACGGATCGAAAGAGGTAGTCGACACTGGGTTTACAGCTGTTTTCCGGCGGATCGTCGGTGATTCTTACCATGCGGTGTTTTCCGTCTGCGCCGGCTGCGATTTTCATCTGTTTTCCGCCCGGGGCGATCAGGGCGGTGTTGGGCATAACGGGTTCTCCGTGCCTGGCTTCTCTGACCTCGATGGCGCATTTGGAATTCAGGCTGGTGGCCAGTGATCGCGTGAACATGGGTGGCATGTGTTGGACGATCAAAATGGGCACGCCGATATCCGCGGGAATCATGGGCAGCATGGCCGCCAGCGCGTTGGGACCACCGGTGGAGATGCCGATTACGACGATCTCGGCCGATGCGCGATTCAATGCCAAAGCGGTTCGGTGAGAAGGGGCGGCCGGTATCTTTGGCCCGGTTTTGGGCATACCAACCTGGCCCGTACGCGGTATGGTCCTCAATAGTTGGGTGATCCGGGAACTGCGCTGGAATGCGCGGATCATGGGGGCAATGGCAGCTTCGATTTTCTTGCAGTTGTCCGCCATGCTGCCGGATTGCGGCTTGGGTATAAAGTCAAATGCACCCAGTTCCAGTGCTTTCATGGTCATGGCCCCGCCCGCTTGGGTCAGGGTACTGAGCATGATCGCTCCGATTTGGGGTGCATGGTGTTGAATATAATCCAAGACTTCTATGCCGTTCATCTCCGGCATTTCAATATCCAGGGTGAGCAGATCGGGCTTCACAGAGGCCAGCTTGGTGATGGCCGCTTTTCCGTTGTGGGCGGTGCCCACCACCTCGACACCGGGAATTGCCGTCAGCACATCGCTGACAATTTTGCGGTATAAAACCGTGTCGTCGACCACCATTGCACGCAATGGTTTGTGCTGGTTCATTGATGTGCCGCCCCTATCTGACGTACCGATTGAATGATCCCGGATCTTGCATAAGGCTAGCGATTGGCCGCCAACTGCTCGTTATTCAATACCTTCTCCACATCCAGAATGCCGATCAGGCGCTCTTTGGTCTTGAAGACCCCTTTGAAAAACGTGCCCTGAACGCCGCCAATATTGGCCGGCGGCGGTTCGACCTTGTCCCAATCGGCCTCCACCACATCGCTAATGCGGCTAACCAACAAACCGATATATTCGTCTTTGGAATTGACGATGATATTGCGGCTCATGTCGTTCAAATCGGTTCGTCCCAGATTGAGCTTTTTACCCAGGTCGATGATGGTGACGATCTGTCCGCGCAGGTTGAGAATGCCCATCACATAGTCCGGTGACTGGGGCACGGTGGTCATGTCCATCAGCTTGTTGATTTCCTGTACATTGAGGATGTCCATGCCGCAAAGTGCCTCACCCACGTAGAATGTGGCCATCTCGACGGATTGGCCGGACAATTGGTTGTTTGACGATTTTGCCATCACAGGTCTCCTTGCCTGGTTGCCTGTTTGACCGCTTTGCGCACCTATTTGATTGACGACTATTTTCGGCGCAGTGTGCCGGGCCATGGTCTGTTTAGCAGCCGGGTGCGTTGCACCCGCCGACTACCGCAACAATGAAAGCCCTGGCCTGCGCTTTCCCTTTGCAGCCGTGGGCCGCCAGTTCAAGCCACCCGCTCTATGGGTGGTCGTCGACGCCGGCTGCCTGCGCTGCGGTCAGAAATCCGTAGATGCTGCAGATCAACTTTTCCCGGTCAAGCTTGATCTGATAATCGCTGATGCCGACCTGGCGCCCCTTTTCAATGTCTTCTTCGCCGGCCAGCGTCGTCAGCGCGATGACCGGCAGATGGGCGTATGCATCGCTGGTCTTGATGCGCCGGGTCAGTTCAAACCCGTTCATGTTGGGCATCTCGATATCGGTCACCACCAGAGAGATCTCGTCGGCGTGCTTTTGCAGCAGGTCCCAGGCGATGGCGCCGTCTTCGGCTTCAATCACGCTGTAGCCTTCATCCGCCATATAGCTTTTGACCTGGTTACGGAAAAAGTTCGAGTCCTCGGCAAACAGGATCTTGGCCGCCTCGCCGTTATCGCCGGTAGCTGTTTGCTTCTCCTCTAACCATTCGGGGTTCAGGGTCTGAACGATTTCGTATACATCCACCATCAAGGTGGTGTGGTCGTTGATAATGGCCGAACCCATGATGCCGGCCTGTTTCAAGGTGTGTGCATCCACGTCCAGAGAGAACTCGATGGCATCCACCGGACCGATGGCCAGCAGGCCGATCTCCCGGCCGCTGATGATAAAGACGATCACCAACAGATCGGCGACATCGGCCAGGGGTTGAACCATGGCCACTTCGTCCACTGAGAACAACGGCAGACTGCCGCCGCGGTAACGGATGACACGCTTTCCGCCAACCATTTCGATGTCCGTGGCCTTTATCTTTTCGATGCGTTCCACCATGTTCAGCGGCGCAGCGAATTGTTCATTTTCGGCGCTGCGGAAAACCAGCAGGGACTGGCGGTCCTTCTGCTTCCGGATTGCCTGCAGGCTCTCTTCGGCCACTTCCGCCGCACGCGAAGAACCCTCGATCGATGTCAGACCGGCCATTTGGGCCAGATTGGCCACGTCCAGAATCAATGCCACCCGACCATCCCCCATGATGGTGGCACCTGCATACCCCTTGCATTGTTTGAGGTCTCTGCCCAGCGGCTTGACCACGATTTCCTCCGAATCGTGCAGTTCGTCCACCACCAGGCCATATTTCATGGCGCCGGTGGAGACGACGACGATATTCAGCGCACTGTTGGCGTGGTACCGACGTTCATTGGGTTGCCGGTCGACCGATTGCTTGACAGCCGTATCATCGTCGCCGCTGCTGGGCGATTGCGCATCTTCGAGTGCCGGCAACGGATGCTTCTTGGAACGGCGGTCGGTCAGCGACCTGCGCCGATCCGGTCGTTTCTCGCCCGTAGCCAAGTCCACGTAGGTGGCGTCGGTTTCGATCACCTCGGATAATTTGATCAGCGGCAACAGGTTGCCCCTGAGGCGCACCACCTCAGCATCTCCCACGCGTTCGATGCGCGCTTTCACTTGATTGGCCGGGATGCGCAGCAATTCCTCCAGGTTGACCTGGGGAATGGCATAGCGCTCCATTCCGGTCATGACGATCTGGCAGGGGATAATGGCAAGGGTGAGGGGTAGTTTGATGCGGATCGTGGAGCCCTTGCCCAACTCGGAGTCGATGTCGATGATGCCGCCGAGCTTGTCCAGATTGGTCTTGACCACATCCATACCCACGCCACGGCCGGATACGTCTGTGATCTTATCGGCTGTAGAGAATCCGGGCAAAAAGATCAAACTGGTCCGCTCCTTGTCGGACATGACCTTGGCTTGATCCTCACTGATCAAGCCCTTTTCAAGGGCTTTCTGGGTCAATACCTGACCGTCCAGTCCCTTGCCGTCATCAGAAATCTCAATGTTTACCTGGCCGGCTTCGTGGTAGGCCTTCAAGTATATGTTGCCAACATGATTTTTGCCGGCCCCCCGGCGGACATCGGGCAATTCGATGCCGTGGTCGACGGCATTGCGCACCAGATGGGTCAAGGGATCACCGATCGCTTCGATGATGGTTTTATCCAGTTCCACATCCTTGCCTTCAAGGTGCAGGTCAACCTTCTTATTCAGCGCCTGGGAAAGATCCCGCACCACCCGCGGGAATTTGTTGAACACATTGCCGATGGACTGCATGCGGGTCAGCATGATGGCTTCTTGAAGCTCGGATGTAATCAGGTCGATTCGCTGCCCGGCAATCTCGGACCCCCGATGGTCTTCAGAGGTCATGGATTGAAGCAACTGGTTGCGGCTCAGAACCAGTTCGCCTGCCAGGGTCATCAACTGGTCCAACAGGCTGACATGGACGCGCAGACTGGTTTCGGTTTCTGGTTTCTTGACCGTCGATTGCTGTTGTACCGGGGGGGCTGTTTCCGCTGGTGTTACCGGTGCTGCCGATTCGGGAGCAGCTGTGGATACCGGTTCCGACGCGACGCCTGCCGCCGGTTGGGGGGCGATATCTGCCGCCACTGGTTCGGGTGCTGCCGATTTGAGGCGCTGCACACTTAAGTCGGTCATGACCTGGTGGATTTGGTTCTCGGGTATTTGGAAGAGCACATTGATATCTTCCGGTTTCAATATGGTGGCAAACAAGACGATGAGCGCTTCGACCACTGCTCCTTTTTGCAGCTGCATGGAACGCAGTGCATCCGGGGCGATGCTGCTGGCAATCAGGGTGCCGGTCTGTTCCATTTCCTCGACAGTAGCCGCCGGCGTTTGGCCCTTGTCCGCCACATCAGCCGTCAGATCGATCTGGACCAGGTAGACAAATTTGCCTTCATCCAACAGGCCGTCCAGAATGTTTCTGTCTGCCTCAATGGCGATGGCGCCATCGTCGGCGGCGATGGTCACCATCTCCGCCTTGCTTGATGCCATCTCGTGGGGAGCAGGAACGGCATCGCGAGGCGTATCGGATGCCGATGCCTGCGCGGACAGCGGTTCGGGGACGGTGGGGGTGGGCGGCTTGCCTTCGGCGATGGCTTGCATTGAATCGATGTGCTGTGAAATATCCACCTCGTTGCTGGTGAAGACATCATTCATCAACGCTTTGAGCGTGTCGGATGCCATCAACAGCACATTGATAATTTCGGGTGTGGGGATCATCTCCCGGCTTCTGATACTCCCCAGTATATTTTCCATTTCATGGGTGAGGTCCTTGATGGTGGCCAATCCCATAAATCCGGCACCGCCTTTAATGGAATGCGCGGCCCGATAGACCTTGTTGACGAGATCTTCGTCGATGCCGGCACCGGCCGCTTCGATGGCCAGCAGATCGGTTTCGATGTCTGCCAGATGCTCGATAGATTCTTCTATGTACATCTGTAACGTTTCGTCGTCCTGAATGGTCATGGTTGGCTCCTTGTAAGGCAGGTGATGCAGTCTTGCCTGCTTGCGTGTGTGATCCAGAACAGGTGGCCGCTGGATCGATGGCCGGCGGTTGATTGCCGCTGCGGCCATGAATCACCCACCGGTCATTGCTGATGACTACCAAGGCGTTTGTAGCGCTAAATGCCGTGGCGCTGCATCCTTTAGATGCAGGTGGACGACATCTATGATCATATATCCGCACGACCCACTAAAACTTTAGTTGTTTTTAAAATGTCTGAAATATCAAAGAATCGCTTGTTTGACGGGGTTTTGAAAGCGGTTTGAAGACCCGCTGTGGATTGGATGGCGGCAGATTTCGAGTGGACTGGCATACCCGCCGGTGAGGTCGACCGACGATCGCCTTTGACGGCGGGTATGCGCAAGGGGTCAGATGGCTATTATAGGGCCCTTATTTGGATTGGGAAAACAGCCCGGCTTTGAAAAACTCCCGGTTCAGTCGGGCAATGTTGGTAATGGAGATCTCTTTGGGGCATTCGACTTCGCATTCGGTTTCATTGGTGCAGTTGCCAAAACCCAGCGCATCCATCGTGCGAACCATGTTCAAGGCCCGTTGGGCGGCTTCGGGTCGGCCCTGGGGCAGCAGGGCCAACTGGGAAACCTTGGCGCTGGTAAACAGCATGGCCGACGCGTTGGGGCACGCGGCCACACAGGCACCGCAGCCGATACACTGCGCTGCGTCCATGGCCAGCTCCGCCGCCTCCTGGGGGACCAAGATGGCGTTGGCATCCTGGGCACCGCCGGTGTTGGCGGAAATGTAACCGCCGGCCTGGATGATTGTGTCCAGGGCGCTGCGGTCCACAGCCAGGTCTTTGATCACCTTGAAGGCCATGGCTCGGAAGGGCTCGATGGCGATGGTGTCACCGTCGTCGAAGTGACGCATGTGAAGCTGACATAAGGTGGTTCCCTTTTCAGCACCATGGGCCCGGCCGTCCACCACGCAGCCGCACATGCCGCATATTCCTTCACGGCAATCGTGATCGAAGGCGATGGGCTGCCTGCCGTCGACGGTCAGTTGGTCGTTGACCACATCCAGCATCTCCAAAAAAGACATGTCCGTGTTTATATTCTCAGCATGATAGGTTTCGAAGCGGCCCTTGTCTTTGGGTCCGTTCTGGCGCCACACTTTCAGTGTCAAATTGATTGTCTTTGTCACTTGTAGCTCCTTTGCGTAAGTTTAACATTCTCGAATACCAAGGGCTCCTTGTGGAACGCCGGTTCGGCATCGTCCCCTTTATGTTCCCATGCCGCCACATGACAGAAATTGTCATCGTCTCTTTTGGCCTCATGCTCCCCTGTTTCGAAGCCTTCGTTAAAGTGGCCGCCGCACGATTCCTGTCGGGCCAGTGCGTCGACGATCATCAGCTCACCAAATTCGAGGAAGTCAGCCACCCGTCCGGCCTTTTCCAGACTCTGATTGAAGTCGGCTGCGTCTCCAGGCACCCGGACATTCTGCCAGAATTCAGCACGCAGTTCCTGGATCATTCCGCGGGCCATCTCGAGCCCTTGGTTGTTCCTGGCCATGCCGCAGTATTCCCACATAATGCGGCCCAGGGTCTTGTGGAAGTCGTCTACGGTGCGCTTGCCGTCGATGGAAAGCAGCCGGTCGATGCGTTCGGTAACCTGCTTTTCCGATTCGTCGAAGGCCTTGTGACCGGCGGTGACGTCGGCTTTGGCGGTACCGGCCAGGTAGCCCCCGATGGTGTAGGGCAGCACGAAGTAGCCGTCGGCCAAACCCTGCATCAAGGCGCTGGCTCCCAAGCGGTTGGCCCCGTGGTCGGAAAAGTTGGCTTCGCCGAGAACAAAGAGCCCCGGTACGGTGCTCATCAGGTTGTAGTCCACCCACAGGCCGCCCATGGTGTAATGGATGGCCGGATAGATCATCATGGGGGTCTGGTAAGGATCGTCCGCCGTAATTTTTTCGTACATCTGGAAGAGGTTG
>JASFFF010000070.1:0-10820 GCA_050124445.1 Desulfosarcina sp. | reverse complement strand
GCGCTGCCCGCGCCGAACGATTCCTCCAGCCACGAACTCAGGGTGGGTACTGGCAATCTGCCCTGAAACCCTCGATTTCAAGGTCATTTCCCGCGCAGGCACTACTGTACCCATGGCACTGATCGTTACCTGGTGGACACCGGGATGTAAGATAAGTGTTTCAACCCGGGAAATGGTTCTCTCAGGCGGCCGTTTCTGTGCTTTGGGTGCCGTTTTCTTAATATAATCGGCCAATCCCAGTCCCACAAGGATAACCAGCAGGCAAGCGATGAGGGTCAGCCCACGGCGCCAGCGGCTTCGGCGTAAGGCCTGCAACGATGTTTCATGGGTTGGTTTCATGGTACCATTTTCACTGATTTGACGCATCGGCCCTGTCCGGTTCGAGCTCGGCGTAAGTTGACCATCCACCTCCCAGCGCCCGGTAAAGTCCCACGCGGTACAAAACCAACAGGGCCCGCTGGCTGATCAGATCGCGCTCCAGATCCTGGACGACCAGTAATTGGGTAAGCACTGGAAGGTAATCACTGAGTCCGTTCCGATAGCGCCCGATGGCCTCCTGGAGTCCATTTTGGGCGGCTTCTCTGACAGCGATCAAGCCCTCGATATGTTCCAGCTGGCGAGTCTCATTCTCCAGGGCGTCTTCGACTTCCTTGATGGCCGTTAGTACGATCCTGCGATAGGCCCATAAATTTTCGTCGGCCTCCGCTTGCGTCCGGTCGACTTCCGCCGCTCGCCGTCCGCCGTCAAAAATGGGGGCCGTTAAATTGGCGGCAAGGCTAAGCAGCCATGTATCGAACAACAGATCCAAATCGTTGCGTCCGTATTGGGCACCGGCAGCCAACCGAATGGCCGGAAGACGGTTGGCCCGCGCTGCAGCCACCTGCCATTCGGTGGCCTGCAAACGCAAACCAGCTGCCCGGACATCGGGACGGTTGGCCAATAGATCGGCCGGCAGGCCCAGCGCGGGGAGTTGGCCGATGACCGGCATATCCATCTGTGACAATTCGAGATTGGACTGAGGCGGCCGGCCCAACAGTACGGCCAGTTCGTGCATCAGCAGCCGGATTTCGGCCTCGACCAGCGGGATTTGGGCCCGCACGTTCTCTACCACTTGTCTTTGCTGGTACACATCCAGTGCAGAGACCATGGCCTTTCTAAACCGAAGTTCGATGAGGTCTAAAAAGATGCGGTTGTTTTGCAGTTGCTTTTCCAACAGCTGCTTTTGCAATCGCTGAGCGACGATTCGCACCCACCGGTCGGCCACCTCGGCGGCCAGTGTGATCGCAGCGGTCTGGAGATCCGCTTTCGTCGCATCAACGGTCAGCAACGCTGCTTCTTGCTGGCTTCTGATCCTGCCCCAAAGGTCCAATTCGTAGTTGCTTACCAGACCGGCCCCGTAAGTCTCTTCACCGATCGTATCAAACGACTCGCCGAAGGTATTTTCAGATCGGCGCCGGGCCAGTTCGACGCCGGCGTTTGCCGAAAGATCCGGATAGCGGTCTGCTCCGGCTTGTACAGCCAGAGATCTGGCCTGCTCCAACCTGAACCAGGCTTCCTTTAGCGAAAAATTGTCGCTGAGGGCCGCTTTGATCAGACGGCTGAGCTCCGGCGAACCAACCGACTCCCACCAGGGCAACGATGCATCCAATTTACCGCTGTACAGTGAGAACGTATCCGGCAACTGGCCAGGTGCATTTGGCATGGGTGCCGGTGCGAACGGGCTGCACGCCACCAGCATGACCATGCACAAAACAGAAAAATGAAGCAGTCGCAATCTGTGTCGATCCGTCATCGGTGTCAAAGGGCCTTTGAATGTGGCTTAAGGTGAAACCCACACGCATAACTGCAGGCGAAGTGGCAACTTACGCAATATTGTAATGTTTAAGACATAAAGTAATCGCTGAATGGCTTACCACAAGGGATGATGGCCCGATTTACCACCCTGGTTGCCGGGAAACAAGTGAAAAGCGCTGCACGGCAGCTTCGCGAACGCGGATGGCTGTC
This sequence comes from Desulfosarcina sp., assembly GCA_050124445.1. Classification (GTDB taxonomy): domain Bacteria; phylum Desulfobacterota; class Desulfobacteria; order Desulfobacterales; family Desulfosarcinaceae; genus Desulfosarcina. Next base: position 8,816 of record JASFFF010000070.1, on the reverse strand, counting down.
TCTGGAACCCACCGGCGAAGGGGGTGGGTATGGTTTTGACCGGCTTGGGAAAGGCTGTAAAACAGTGTGCTTTTGCAAAAAATACGTTATTTATATAAGTAGTATTTACGAATTTTTATAGTATTGTCATTTGCAATAACTTTAATATAATTTACCTGATTACAACTTCATCTTTGATTCGACTTGGCAATTCGACTGAAATAGATACTCGCGTCGCATTTTTGCCAGCTGGTTTTGGCCTGATTACAGGAAATTATGCCACCTGAATGCAATTGTGATTTCCACTGGGAGGAGAAAGATGATGAAAGAATTGATCACTCTAATCGCGCGGTCATTGGTTGACCAGCCCGAGCAGGTTCGTGTCGCAGAAGTCGAAGGCAACCAAACCACCGTGTTGGAACTAACGGTGGCCAAGGAGGATTTAGGCAAGGTGATTGGAAAACAGGGCCGAACTGCCCAGGCAATGAGGACCATCCTGGGCGCCGTCTCTTCAAAGATCAAGAAACGAACAGTGCTTGAAATCATTGAATAGATTAATGAATAAGGTGACCAAGGGATGCATGCGCACGATTATTAATGGCTGGCCTCGTTTTTGGCGATTGCATCCCAGATAACAATATCCAAAAGTCCGAATTCATCAGTTTCAATATGAGCGCACGGGCCCTTTCCACTTCACGGGGAAAGGGCCTTAACTTTTTCGATTGCTGAAGATCGTCTCTGGCCATGGCCAGCGTGTTGTTCAACACCGTCATCGCTCCCATAGAGGTTGGTGGTCGTTATTCATTGGCCGCGTCATCTAAAGACGATCACGAATCATGGCTTTGATCTGGTCCGCAGAAAGCGGCAAGGGATTCTTTTTGTTGGCGGCCATGGGCACAAGATGGTCGACATGCGCATCTGTCAAACCGAATCGTGCCAATCGGGGAAGGCCCAGTTCATCCAACCACCGGTAGAGGCTGTCTACCAGATGGCGGCAACAATCCAATCGATCGGTGTAGTGTGCACCGAATCGCTGACCGATACGGGCATATTTTTCGATGGCGGATGTGGATTCACTGGTTTGGGCGGCCACCAGGTTCTCGATGGTGGCTTTCACGGCGAAAGGCAGCAAGTTGGCACAGGCGATGCCGTGCGGGATATCGACGATCCCTCCCATGGGACCGGCCACACCATGGACCACGCCCAAACCGGCATTGGCCAGGGTCGTACCGGAGAGAAAAGCACCATAGGCCACGGCCGCGCGGACGCCGACATCAGCGGCCCCCTTGCCGCAGGCCTCGGGCAGGGCAGGAATCAGGTGGTGCATACCGTCCAAGGCCAAGGCATCGGTCAATGCAGAGGCATGGGTGGAAACATAGGACTCGATCAATTGGGTCAGTGCATCCATCCCGCAGGCCGCAGTCACCAGCGGCGGCGCACTCACACATAAAATGGGGTCGAGAATGGCCAGGACGGGGATGTAGTTGTTATGGCGCAACGATTTCTTGAATCCGCTGGGGCCGACCTGGGAAATGACCGCATTCTTGGTGGCCTCGCTCCCGGTACCGGAGGTGGTGGGCACGGCAATCACCGGCAGCGAAAGACCCAAGGGCGCCTGCGTGCCGACACCTTCCAGGCAGTCGAGGACCGAGCCGCTCTGTTTGAGCATGGCGGCAATGGCCTTGCCCGCATCCAGCACACTGCCGCCACCAACGGCCACAAGCACGTCTACCGCCTGATTCCTGAATTGCGCAACCGCCCCATCGATCATCGCTGGCGTCGGCTCACCGGCAATGCGGTGATGTTGGACCGTCACTGCGCTGCTTTGAAGGTTGTCCAGAATGACGGGAAGGTGGCCGGCGCGTTCAAGTGAATCCGACCCGGTTATCAGAAGCACGGACCTGCCGATGCGGGCAGCGTGTTCCCCAAGCCCGTCGACGGTTTTTGGACCCATGACTAGTCGCGGCATGGGGGCAAAGGTGAATGGTTGGTGCATCGATCGCCTCCCATGGTTGACAGCAACGTAAACATCATCCTGCTTCCGGTCGATGCTAATCACATCTTATGCAAAAGTCAAAAACCCGCCACCATCGGTCTGGGGTCAAAAATGGGATAAAGCGGGTGGCACTGTATCCATTATTGGCCAGTTTCTTGCGTGTAAAATTCATGACCAACGCGGGATTACTACCACGGCCAATGGAGGATAAGCGATGAAACAATTTTGCAAATACCATCCCACCCGGCCGGCTCACTGGCATTGCGACAAATGCGGCACACTGCGGTGCCCGGAATGTGTCGAAGCCCGGGACATGGGTGGTTATCATCAGGGTGAAAAATTGCACATGTGTCCCAACTGCAATCTTCCTGTGCAGTGGCTGGGTGTGGAAAACATTATCGACCCGTTCTGGAAACGCTTGCATCGGTTTTTTATCTATCCGTTTTCCGTTCGACCACTGCTGTTGATGCTGGGGCTGTCTATCGTCGCCGCTCTGCTAACCCGACCCGGGATCGTCGGCGTCCTGGCCCAAATCGCGGTTTGGGGATGCGCCTTCAAGTACGCCTACGCCATATTACAATCCACTGCCGGTGGGAATCTGACGGCCCCGAAGCTGGGTGGACAGACCCTCTACGAGAATTTCGGACCGGTGGTCAAGCAGATAGGTATTTATGTGGCCATATTCTTTGCAGCAGGGATCATATTCGCCAAACTGGGAACCGCCGTTGGCATCCTATTTATCATCATGGCCACCGTGTTTTTACCGGCCATGATCATCCTTTTGGTAACCACTGAATCCTTGATCCAGGCCATCAATCCGGTGATGTTTGTCGGTCTGGCAATCAGGATCGGCTGGGGCTACCTGCTGATGTATTTCTTCTATTCCATCCTTGCCGGCGCACCGGCCCTGCTCGGCCAGTATGCGATTCAACACCTTCCGCCGATAATGCACCTGTTTCTAATTACCTTGGTAAACATCTACTACACCTTCATTTCCTACCACCTCATGGGTTATGTTATCCTGCAGTATCATCAGGATATCGGCTACACGGTGGACTTTGAAGACTTCAAGGATGAGACGACCGATAGCAAACGGGCCATGCCTTCAGCCGACGACGTCCACAGCCGTTTGCTCAACCGTGTGAATCAACTCGTCAAGGACGGCAACCATGAAGGCGCCATCAGCGAAATCGAGGCTGAGACGAATGCACAGCCAATCACCGACCCAGTGCTGTCAGAACGCTATTATGTCCTGCTCAAACTGACCGGGGCCAAGCAGCGGCTTTCGATTCACGGGCGCAACCACCTGGATCTTCTGGTGCATGCCGACCGGCGATCCAACGCCATGGACGTTTTCAAAGAATGCGTTTCACGCGATCCCGCTTTCTGTCCAACTGCAGGGTCGCTGTTCAAGTTAGGGGGGTGGCTGAACGCCAGCGGTAACAACAAGGCCGCCATCGGTGCATTCAATAAATTGATCAAGGCCTATCCACAGGATCCACTGGTGCCGAAATCCTATTTCCAGGCAGCGCAGATATTCAACGACCGCTTGATGAACACCGAGAGAGCCAAACGCATTCTGAATGGATTGATCAAGAAGTATCCCGATCATAACATTATCCCTTTCGTCGAACGATATCTGGATCAGATAGGGGGGACACCTGCACACGCGGCCGGCGGATAGGGCAGCCATGTGGAGATGGCGATCGGCGTCAAGCACCACCCCTTTTGCGGGTGGCTTGAAGTTTCAGCCCAGGAGTAGGATGGACAACTCGCATGCGTGCCAGGATGGTTGCAGGTGTTATCGGGTGCAAAGCCGACAGTTAGAGAACAACCAGTCAACCGGATGCATCAGCCCGAGAGATGATGACCGCTTCCACGGATTCCGGGTAGCACTTGCAGATCAGGGACCGGTATCGCTGCCACCGATCCGTCTGGCCGTTTTTGCGCAAGGCGTGGGCCACTTTGATCAGGCTGGCCGGCAGGCCGGGGGAATCCGGTTTGCGTTTCAATACGGCCAGCACGATTTTCTCGGCTGAATCGACTTTGCCCGTGGCCGCCATGAGCCCAGCAATCTGGAGATACATAGGGATCGACAAGGCGGGTCGACCGACCAGGTCGGCATAGGTCGTATAGTGCGCCAATGCGGCAGGATGGGTTTGCACATCGCCCAGCAGCACCCCTAAGAGCCTCTTGGCGGCAGTGTGAAATCGCTCGGATTCCGGGTTGAGTTTGTGGATGTTGAACAAGTGGGTGAGCGTTTCGCGATGGTCCGGCTCCATTTCCAGTACCTGTTCAAACAATTCCTGCGCCTGGCGCATTTCCAAGCGACCCATATGCTCCAAAGCCTCCGCAATCAAGGGGCTCAGCTTATCCTCCGGCGCTTCCTCGAAACGGTCCCGGTCCACGGTGCCCACCACCCGTTGACCAGCAAAGGCCAGTAGGGCGCCGGCAACAAGCCCGCCGATATGTGCCACGTAGGCCACCTGGCTGGCACCGCTGAAAAAGAGTTGATAGCATTCGTTGGCGATCCAGGCCGGCAGCAGCGAAATGGCCGGGATGGTGGCCGTATTGAAATAAAACCCCAAGGAATAGAAGATAGAAACCTTCTTTTTGCCGTAAAGAATTGTGTAGGCACCCATGAGTCCCGCAATAGCCCCGGATGCGCCCACCAGAGGGATGGTGCTGTGCGGGTAGACAAGATAGAATAGCCCCGCCGCCAGGAGTCCGCTCAGCAGGTATAGGCCGGAAAAAAAGAGCCGGCCGGCCCCGATTTCCAGCATGCATCCCAGAATCCACAAAAAGGCCATATTGCCCATCAGGTGCCCCACACCGCCGTGCAGAAACATGTAGGTAATAAAGGCCGACGCCGTCGGATAGGCCGGACGGAGCCCATAGGAAAAAGCGACACTTCGGCTGCGTTTCTGCTCGTATGCCTGGCGAAGTTCCTTCCAGTGGGCATGGTCGGGGTCCTGCGGCAGGATGACCTGATCTGCCGCCAGGCGCTTCAGAAAGGCCGCATCTGCTTCCATCTGAAAGTGGATGGCCATGCGTTCGTCCGCATCCATGGCGTCGATGGGCTGATCGGAATTCAGCGGGTCGCCGGCAGCCCGGCGATAGCTGACATAATGGGGTACTTCGATTTCAGCCAGCCCGGATGCCAGGTAAAACTGTTCGGCAGCCATTCTGGCCTCGTCGTCATTCATTTGGAGCATGAAAAAGATCAGAACGTTGATCGCCACCAGGGCCACTGTGATCACCGGTGGGTGTTTCAAGCCGATTTTTCCGGATATGGGAACAATAAGCATGGTTGCCGTTTTTCAGGATTGGAGGTCTCGGATAAAGTTGCCCACTGCATCGATCCCTTCTTGCTCCAGCAGCCGCAACACCTGTGTGCCGATGACGGCGATATCGGCCTTTTTTGTGAGAAACTCAATATCCGATTTATCTTTGACGCCGAATCCCAATGCCAGCGGCAAATTGGTAGCTGTGCGGCAACGCCCGAGATAGTCGCCGATGTGGCGGGAGAAATCTGTCTTGTCGCCGGTGACGCCCTTGCGGGCCACGCAATAGACAAAACCATCAGCCGCGCGGGCGATGATTTTCATGCGCCGGTCGGAGGACATGGGCGAGTATATGAAAATGGGGGCCAGGCCATTGGCTTGCATGGCATTCAGGTAGTCAGCGGCCTCTTCCGGCGGCAGGTCGGGAACGATGGCCCCGTGCAGGCCGCCAGCCTTCATGTGGGCGGCAAACCGGTCCATCCCGTATCGAAACAAGATGTTATAGTAGGTCATGTATAGAAAAGGAATCGAAAACCGGCCGGCCACATCGCGGCCAAAATCCAGGCACTGGTCGACAGTGATACCGTTTGCCAGGGCCCGTTGGTTGGCCTTGAGAATCACCGGGCCATCGGCGATGGGCTCGGAAAAGGGAATCTGCAATTCCATCAGGTCCACGCCGGCATCGACCATGCAGCGTACGATCTCCAGGGAGGTCTCCAGGTTGGGATAGCCGATGACGATATGGGTCATCAGCAGGATCGGCTTCTCGTTAAGACGCGAACGAATGTAGGATTCAAGCATGGTATTGTTTGGCCTTTTCAATGATGAATTGTTTCCATTTGGGATCGTCGAAGGCATCGGCAATGGTAAAGATATCTTTGTCGCCGCGGCCGGACTGATTGATCAGGATGATCGCTTCATCGGACATTTCGGGTGCTTCCTTGAACGCTTGGGCAAAGGCATGGGCCGACTCCAGGGCTGGAATTACCCCCTCTTTGCGCATGGTCAGCGATAGTGCGTCGATAACCTCTGTGTCCGTGGCCCCCTCAAAGCGCACGCGACCCTGCTCCTTGAGATTCGAGAGGATCGGCGAGACCCCGACATAGTCCAGGCCGGCGGCGATGGAGTGGGTCTCGCGCATCTGGCCGTCGTCATTTTGCAGAAAATAGGTTTTGTAGCCCTGGGCCACTCCCACACAGGCATCGTTGGAGCACAGCCGCGAAGCGTGCTCGCCTGAATCAAGCCCGTGACCGGCGGCCTCCACACCGACCAACTCAACATCATCATCGAAGAACCCGCTGAACACGCCCATGGCGTTGGAACCGCCGCCAACGCAGGCGTATACCCGCGAGGGCAGGCGCCCCTCGGTCTCCAACAACTGCCGCCGGGCTTCCTGCCCCACAATCGACTGGAACCAGGCGACCATTTCCGGAAATGGATGGGGCCCGCAGGCGGTGCCGAGCACGTAGTGGGTGGTCTCCATATTGGTCACCCAGTCGCGGAAGGCTTCGTTGATGGCATCCTTCAGGATGCGGGTGCCGTCGGTCACCGGCACCACGGTGGCGCCCAGCTGCTCCATCCAAAAGACATTGGGTCGTTGGCGTGCCACATCCACTTCCCCCATGTAGATGGTGCAGTCAAATCCAAAACGGGCGGCCATGGTGGCCGTGGCCACGCCGTGCTGCCCGGCGCCGGTTTCGGCGATGACCCGCGTCTTGCCCATGCGTTTGACCAGCAACCCCTGCCCCATGACGTTGTTGGCCTTGTGGGCACCGGTGTGGTTCAGATCTTCGCGTTTGATGAAAATCCGGGCACCGCCGAAATGGCGAGTCAGGTTGGGGGCATAGGTGACCGGTGTGGGCCGGCAGGAGTAGCTGCCCATCAGTTGTTGGTAACTCTGCCAGAAAATAGGGTCGTTTTTGGCCTCGTTGAAAAAATCTTCCAATTCGTCGAAGGTGGCAACCAGGATCTCGGGTAAAAAGGCGCCCCCGAAGTTGCCGTAATAGCCGCGCTTAATCATGGCCTGGGCCTCCAATGTGTTGAGAAAAGACAAATCGATCGGTGTTGCAGGTAAGTATCGAAAAAACGGCGTTGTCCGCCTGTTTGAAATTGAGATAGCGCTGCACCTCAAGCACGTGGGTGTCGACATCCATGCCCATTAAGGCTGCTTTTTGCGAATTGAGCGAGGCGATTCGGAAAGTCTGCCGGCCCCCGTGCGGACGCATGTAGAAACGGGATTCCACCACCTGCGACAGGGATTGCCCGGTCAAATCCATGTGTTGGATGCCCTTGAACAGCACCGGGTGCATATAGATTTCCTCCAGCAGCACCGCTGATCCGTCCACGCGGTTGAGGCGGGGCAGGAAAAAGGCGCTTCCCCCGGCGAAGGGGTTGCCCGACTGCGGCCCGACCTTGATCCGCCGGATGGGCGACAACAGCTCGATCTTTACAGCAATCCCCTTCTTGTGAAAGGCCGACGTGGTGCCGGCCAGGGAAAACAGGTCGATCTCCTCCTCCGGCGCGCACACGTAGGTGCCGGATCCTCTTTTTCGTGAGAGCAGATGCTTGCGCACCAATACGTCGATGGCCTGGCGTACCGTGGGTCGGCCGATACCGTACACCTTGGCCAGCTGGGGCTCCGAAGGAATCCGCGAACCCGGCGGATAGTCACCGCTGCGGATGCCCTCCGCAAGGATATCGGCCAGCTGGTGGTACAAGGGAATGGGAGATTGGGTGTTGAGCATGGGGGAGCCGATCCGGGGTGAAGGGTTCGGGGTTCAAGGTTGATGAATTATTTAAAAAGAAGCACCGGTTGGGGGCATTGGAAATTGTTGGTTGGGATTTATTTGGCGCTTGGCATTTCTTTTTCTCTTGCCGCTTGGCGTCGTGCCCTTTCAGATTCGCGTTTGATTGGGTCTGGCACCGGTAAGCGATCTCGGAGCACTGCGACTTATCATGAACCATAGGCCGCTTTCCATCATCCACCTTCCGATTTGTAACTTCCCATCTCTGTCTTCTGTCTTCTGTCTTCTGGCCTCTATCCTCCGACCTCTGAGATCTGACTTATTAATTCCAGCCTCCGACCCCCAGCAACATCCCACTTATTTGTAAAGTTGTCAAGACAATTTGGTTCCAATTTAGCAGCTACCATGATCACCGCTTACCTTTTGCGATTAGCGGTTGCGCCGCATTTATTGATAAATCGATGAAAAATTTTTGGAGCCATCAATCATCAGCATTTTAATGTGCCAGCAGGGACGTCCACCCCCGACACCGGCTTCGGATGATAGCTGCAGGTTGACGACCCGAACGGATTTCCCTAAGATGCATGTATTGGGCATATTCCCACAGCCATCGCCCGGCATGATGCGTCATCGCTAAAACAACATGGTTGTCATCTACGCGAGGAGAGCAGGCTATCATGACAACTGCCGACAAGTGGCCGGTCCTGATCATCGACGACGAACAAGACATTCGCGAGGTGACGGCCCTGACGCTCGAAGACGCCGGCTACCTGGTCCAAACCGCCGCCGACGGGGCGAAGGGCCTGGCCGATT
>JASFFF010000069.1:0-10913 GCA_050124445.1 Desulfosarcina sp. | reverse complement strand
GAATCAACAAAAAATGGTCTGGGAGTACTACGTAAAAAGCCGCAGCGCCGATGATTACCGGGATATGCTCATGGCCGCCTTGTATCATCCTCCGTGTATTGAGATCGAACTCAATAAAAGCATGAACCATACATTGTACCTGTCCCATCGCTTCGAGGGCAAACCCCTGCTGGCCGAATATATCCCCAATACCATGCTGGGCATTGAATTTCTGTGGGGCGGCCCGGTGCAGCTGGAAACAATGGAAGTGGTGGCAGCGCCACAAACGTCAAGCCTGCCAACCCTGCCGGGTCTTCAAGCGCCGCAAACCGATCCGCCCAAACCACGTGAGTTGAAGTGGCAACGGGTCTTGTACACCATGAAAGACCGAAAGCTAAGCAAAAGTGTCCTCCAATGAATGCGGCCACCAACGCTTGACATTGCGGACCGGTGAGGCAATCCATGGATAACATTTCGAAAGCCATGCAGCATATCGATATTGACGCCGAAGGCTCAAACCATCGCAAGCCCATCCCTTTTGAAGACTTCCTCAAGGTGGTATTGAAAAATCCATTCGGTACTATTCGCAATGTTTTCCAAGTGTTCAACGACTTGTTCAAAACTTATGTGGGACAGGGTATCGATGAGTATCCCAATGACCCGGAATCGATCCAATATGTCAGCTATGACTGCAGCCGACTGTTTGTCGAGGGTTCAGACCACCCCTTTTTCGCCGACCGCCTGTTTGCCAACCGCCTGGTCAATCACGTTGACGCCCTGCGAATGGGTGCCCAGCAAAACAAGATCTATATTTTCGATGGTCCCCACGGCTGCGGCAAAAGTACGTTTTTGAACAATCTGCTGAAGCGGTTCGAAGAGTACGCCAATACCGAAGCCGGATCCCGCTATGAGACCGTATGGCGTCTGGACCGCAGGCAGCTGGCCCATGAGGGAAGCAATGAAACCGCCTCCATTTTAGAAAGCCTGTTTCGGATGCAAAACAATCCCGACAAAAAGCAGTTCGAAACGGTCCGGGCCATGGCCATGCCCGACGCAGACAGCCATTACGTTGAGGTTCCCTGTCCCTGCCATGACAACCCGTTGCTACTGATCCCCAAATCCCAGAGGCGGCAATTTCTAGATGACCTTTTTGACAATAACGAGTTCAAATACACCCTGTTTACCGACAAAGCCTATGAATGGGTCTTTCATGAAGTTCCCTGCACGATTTGCGGGTCACTTTACGACGCACTTCTCACGAGGCTGAAAAGCCCCGCCAAAGTGTTCGCAATGGTTCATGCCGTCCCCTACAGCTTCAATCGCCGTTTGGGTAGGGGTATCAGTGTTTTTTCTCCGGGAGACCGCCCAGTCAAGGAGGTCATTCAAACCAACGAATTCCTTCAACAGATGATAAACAGGCTTTTTTCAGACAGCAACCAGGTTCGCTACATCCACTCTCCTTTTGCTAAAACCAACAACGGCATCTATGCCCTGATGGACATCAAGTCCCATAACATTGAGCGCCTCATAGAACTGCACAACATCATCAGCGAGGGTCTGCACAAGGTGGAAGATATCGAAGAAAACGTCAGTTCTCTGTTCCTGGCGCTGATGAATCCGGAGGACAAGAAAAATATCAAGGATTTTCAATCGTTTTCCGATCGCATCGTATATATCAACATCCCCTATGTCCTAGATCTGAATACAGAGGTCGAGATCTATCGCAACATCTTCGGCTCGCGCATCGATGATAGTTTCCTACCCAGAGTATTGCACAATTTTGCCCGGGTCATTATCTCTTCGCGGCTGAGCCTTCGCTCCGAAGCCATGCTCGAGTGGATACCGGAGCCAGAAAAATACAGCCGGTACTGTGACAAAAACCTTCAGCTGCTGAAAATGGAAATCTACACCGGGCACATACCCGAGTGGCTGTCTGAAGAAGACCGCAAGGCACTCACAGCCAAGCGGCGACGGCGACTCATAGGCGAGTCTGAAAGTGAGGGGCGCCAGGGTATATCGGGCCGTGATTCAATAAAGATCTTTAATACCTTTTACACCACCTACGCCAAATCTGGTGAATTGATCGACATGGCCATGCTGTGTAAGTTCTTTCATGGGCAAAAAGATCTGAAAGCTTCCATTCCAGAAGGATTTTTAAATTCCCTTTTGATGTTATATGATTTCTCCATTCTCCAAGAAGTCAAAGAATCATTGTACTACTACAACGAGGAGCAGATTCATCGGGAAATATTGAATTATATGTTTGCCGTCAATTTTGAACCAGGTTCTACGGAAATATGCAAATTTACCGGTGATCAACTCCATATTACCGATGAACTCCTTGATGGTTTTGAACGGCGAATGCTGGGTGAAAAAGTAGAAAAAGCCAAGCTGATGAATCTCAGGCAGGACACCCAAAAAGAGTATACCTCGCGGACCCTCACCCAGGAGATCATGGTATCCGGGACACCGCCGACAGAAACGCGCCTGTTTCAATCACTCAAGGAACGATACGTATATAATCTCAAAGAAAAGGTATTCGATCCCTTCCTGGAAAACGAAAACTTTCGGCGGGCGATCAAGGATTATACCACCGAGGACTTCAAAACATACGACCGTAAAATCCGCGACGACGTCACCTTTTTGATGGATAATCTAATGAAACGATATCGCTACTCCGAGCAGGGCGCCAAGGCGGTATGCATCTATGTAATCGATAACGACCTGGCCAAACGCTTCAGCAAGTCGTAAGTTGACCGCTCGATAGATGCCAATGAAGACACCAGGTGCCTATTCATCAATTTTGGCAATTCTAGAAACCTTCCAGGAATTCCAGGTGTCGAAGAAGGATGATTTGAAGAAAAACTCCATCAAATAGGCCAACGTTCGTACGGTGCGCAAATAGATGCCGGTATAAAGCGGTACGAGCGGCAGGTAGACCCAAAGTGCCAACTCCTGCCAGCGCATGGTTCGGCCCTGCAGCATCCACACCACCGCATACTCAAGGCGGATAAACCACCTCGTCACCTTTAAGTTCAATATTTCGGTTGAACGACATTAAACCTGTCAACAGTGCCCACAATGGTTAAAAAGAGGCCACAATGAAAGAGCGCCGGATCCAAATCATTTGCAAAGACTTGACGTTGGAAGGCCTGTACCATGGGAACCGGGGCTCCCATGGCGTCGTGATCACCCATCCCCACCCGCAGTATGGCGGTGACATGACCAGTCCGGTGGTGGAGGCCATTACAGCAGCCTATCAGCGGCGGGGATACAGCACGCTGAGATTCAACTTTCGGGGAGCGGGCGCAAGCGACGGTCATTTCGCCCACGGAATCGGCGAACAGGATGATGTGCGGGCGGCCGTATCCTTTTTGCGCAGCAAGGGTATCGCCTTACCCCACCTCTCCGGCTATTCCTTCGGCGCCTGGGTCAATGCCATGACGGTGCAAGACGGGATGGCAATCGAGGGGATGACCATGGTGGCGCCGCCGGTGGCCTTCATCGCGTTCGATGAGGCTGTGCGCCTGCCGATGCTGTCGGTGGTGGTGGCCGGCAGCCGTGACGATTTTGCGCCTCCAAGCCTGATCCGCACCGCAATGGTTCGGTGGAATCCGAAGGCCCGCCTGGAAATCATCAACGATGCGGACCACTTTTTTTTCGGCTTCCTAGACCCAGTCACCCGAATTCTGGTTCAAGGCCTTCAATAGGTGGGTTAGCTGGCAAACCACTCTTTGTATACATGGGACCACAAACTTTCGCTTGCCGCGCTAGCGCCCGCCTGCTATCTTTCTGCATTCGATTAATATCCGGTTCCTGCAAGACACAACGATACCGATGCAACGACCAGGTAAAACCAACGCCATAAGTGATGTTTCCGGGGTCTGGGTGGGCCACCATACCGAAGCGGCAGCAGCCTGTGGCACGACTGTGGTGATCTGCCCAGACGGTGCGGTGGGTGGTGTGGATGTTCGGGGAGCGGCCCCAGGCACACGGGAAACCGATCTGCTGGCCCCTGAAAACCTGGTGGAAACCATTCACGCGGTCTGCCTTTCGGGCGGATCGGTTTACGGATTGGCGGCGGCCGATGGTGTGGCCAGGTACCTTGAATCCCAGTCGATCGGTTTCCCTTTAGGTGATTCCCATGTGGCGCCCATTGTTCCGGCGGCCGTCCTTTTTGACCTGGGCCGCGGTCGCGCATTCAAACCGCCGGTGAACACCGAATGGGGGGTGAGCGCCTGCCGGGCCGCCGGGCCGGGGCCGGTACAATCTGGCAACGTGGGCGCAGGCACGGGGGCCGTATCCGGCGGCATCAAGGGTGGGTTGGGAACGGCCAGTTGGGTACTGAAATCCGGCATGACCGTTGCTGCCCTGGCAGCAGTCAACTCATGGGGGTCGACCATCAATCCGACCACCGGAACGTTTTGGGAAGAACAACTGGAAGCGAAGGGAGAATTTGCCGATCGCATTGCTGGCCCGGTGAAAATCCCCTCACCCGCCCACGGTGAGCCGGGCAGGAATACCACTTTGGCCGTGGTGGCAACCGATGCGGTATTGACCAAGGCCCAAGCCAAAAAGATTGCCATGATGGCCCATGACGGGATGGCTCGGGCCATTCGTCCCGCCCATAGCATGTTCGACGGGGACATCGTCTTTTGCCTTGCCACCGGCAAACGCCCCTTGCCGGACGCGCCCGGTTTCTTTAACGCCTCGGCGGCGCAGGCCATTTCCGAATTGGGGCACGCCGCGGCCGATTGCCTGGCCAGGGCCATTATCCACGGGATACTGCGTGCCACCAGTGGCTGTGGGGTGACCGCCTACTGCGACCTCGCTAGACCATAGTTGAAACCACAAGTTTTTCTGAATAGCCCCTGCAGAAAGGAGAAATGATGACAACCACCCGCCGCGTGCTCTTCCTGATCCTCTTATTGGTTTTTTCGGTGGGGCCTGCGTTCTCACAAACCCCTGTTGCTGGGGGCACCCTGACGGTTTGCCAGCCGGCGGAACCGCCGGGCCTTGACCCCACAGCCAACACTGAAGCCGCGGTCGATCGGGTGGTTTACGCCAACATCTACGAAGGTCTGGTCAAGGTGGACAGCAACGGCGGATTTCTGCCCGGACTGGCCAATGGTTGGAGCGTTTCTCCTGACGGCTTGGAATACACCTTCAACCTGAGAAAAGGTGTACGCTTCCACAATGGCGAACCCTTCGATGCAGCCGTGGCCAAATGGAATCTGACGCGAGCCGCCGATCCGAAAAACGGCAATCCTCATTCTGAATATTTTGAAGGCATTGAAAAGATGACCATTGCGGACACCCACACCCTGGTCATCCGGCTTAAAGCCGTAGATGCCCTGTTCATTGCCCACCTGGCCGAGGGTGACGCCGTGATGCTGCCAATCAAGGCCCATGCCACCGCCAAATCCACCCCGGTCGGAACCGGCCCGTTTAAATTCGATCGCTGGGTGCGGGGGGAACGGGTCGAGATGAGCCGCTTTAAGAACTATTGGAATCCGTTTTTGCCTTACCTGGACAGGGTAATTTTTCGTTTTATCAGCGACCCGGCGGCCCAGATCGCCGCTTTGAAAGCGGGCGATATCGACGTCGTCGGCTACATTCTCGCACCCGAATCGGCCATGCTGCTGGAACGGGATCCTCGCTTCAAGGTCTATGCCGGCAGCACAACCGGCGAAGTCATCATGTCCACCAACAATAAGGCGGCACCCTTCGATAACCGCCTGGTTCGCCAAGCCATGGCCCACGCCATCGACCGGCAGACGGTCGTCGAGTTGGTGATGTTCGGTTACGGCACCCCCATTGGGTCCCATTGGTCGCCATCTACCCCCTACTACAAGGATCTCACCAGCCGCTTCCCGTATGACCCCAACAAGGCCAAACAGCTTCTCAAGGAAGCCGGTTATCCGGATGGCTTCTCCGCCACCATCAAGTTACCAGCCATCTATTCCTACTCCCGGCGGGCCGGGGAGGTGATTGCCGACATGTTGGCCAAGGTGGGTATCGACCTAACCATCGAAATCGTGGATTGGGGCCAATGGATCGATCGAATTTTCAAAAATAAAGCGTATCAACTCACCATGATCGGTCACGTCGAAGCGTGGGATATCGGCATCTACGCCAAACCAGACTACTACTTCCAGTATGATTCGAATAATTTCCGCAATGCCTATGCCAGGGCCCTGCAGGCCCCAAACGAAGCAGAGAAAGCCAAGTGGTTCGGTCGCTGTCAGGAAATCATCGCCGATGACGCGGTCAACGGATTTCTCTTCTCCGCCCCTAACCTGCCGGCGATGAATGCCAAGGTGATGGGATGGTGGCCGAACTACCCGACCATTGCCCTGGACTGCACGGCAGTGTGGTGGCAGCGGTAGCCATGACGGCCGGTTTCTGATGACCGCTTATTTACTAAAAAAAACAGCCGCGCTGGTGCTCTTGCTTTTTCTGGTATCACTGGTCGTCTTCGCGGTGCTTTTCGTACTGCCTGGCGACCCGGCCCAGATCATTTTAGGCATGAACGCATCACCGGAATCCCTTGCCGCCCTGCGCACCCGGCTGGGATTGGACCAGCCGTTTCTGGTCCAATACACCGACTGGATTGGCAGCCTGATCAGCGGTACCGGGGGACACTCGATCACCTACGACGTTCCGGTGCTATCGTTGATTGTCTCCCGACTGGCGGTCACCGGACCGTTGGCACTCATGGCCATGATTATTGCCGTGGTAGTGTCGCTGCCATTGGGTATATTCGCTGCACGTCACCACAACCGTCCCGGTGATGCCGTTGTGATGACCGCCACCCAGGCGGGCCTGGCCATCCCCGAATTCTGGCTAGGCATTCTGCTGATGCTGCTTTTTTCGGTTCACTGGGGACTCTTCTCTGCCGGTGGCTTTCCTGGCTGGCATGAAAGCGCCTGGGGTTCTTTAAGGGCTCTGTTTCTTCCGGCCCTGGCCCTGGGATTAATCCGGGCAGCGATTCTGACCCGCTTGACCCGCTCCTCCATGCTGGACGTGCTGCGCGAGGACTACGTGCGTACGGCCCGGGCAAAGGGACTCAAAGAACACACCGTGGTTTACGTCCATGCCCTCAAAAATGCGCTAATTCCGGTCCTGACCATTTTCGGTCTACAGATCGGCCAGTTGCTGGCCGGGGCCATCATCATTGAGAATGTATTTACGCTGCCGGGGTTGGGCAGGCTGGTCTACCAGGCCATCGGCCAACGCGACTTGCCGGTGGTGCGCGAAGTGGTAGTCTTCATGGCGGCCGCCGTGGTAATCGTCAATTTTCTGGTTGACCTCTCCTACGCCGCCGTTGACCCGCGTATCCGATTGGATGGATGATTGGCATGCGACGCTGCTTTGGCAACAAACACTTCTCCTTGGGTGTCGCCCTGTGTGCCGTGGTGATCGGCATGGCTGCCATCAGCCTGTTCTGGACACCCTATGGCCCTACGGCCATGGATGCCCGCCATCGCATGGAGCCGCCCTCTCTGGCGCATCCTTTGGGCACCGATCAGTATGGCCGGGACCTGCTTTCCCGGGTGATGGCCGGGGCAGTCAATTCTATTGTCGTGGGCCTGATGACGGTGGCCATCGGTATGGTTGCCGGCATCCTGTTGGGGTTGATCAGCGCGTGGGGCGGCCGGCTGCTGGATGAAACCATCATGCGCATGGCTGACCTGCTGTTCAGTTTCCCTGCAGTTTTGTCGGCGATTCTGATCACCGCCATCTTAGGACCCTCGATTGTCAACGCCATGCTGGCCATTGGGATTTTCTATATTCCGATCTTTGCCCGACTCACGCGGGCGGCGGCCCTGACAATCAAAGAATTGGATTATATTGCCGCAGCCCGGGCGGCGGGACAAGGTGAGATGGCCATTGTTGGGAGGCACGTTCTGCCCAACATTCTTTCTCCATTGATCGTTCAGGCCACCGTTCAATTCGCCGTGGCGATTCTTGCCGAAGCCGGCCTGAGCTACCTGGGACTGGGCACCCAACCACCGCATCCCTCATGGGGGCGGATGCTCAATGAAGCCCAGACGTTCATGGAACTGGCGCCTTGGATGGCCATCTTCCCCGGACTGGCCATCGCCTGGACGGTTCTGGGATTCAACCTGCTTGGAGACGGTCTCCGCGATCTCTTGGATCCACGCTTGAGGTGAACCGCACGGGCCCCAATTGCCCGCCAAAAACCGACGAATTGAATGATGATCAGTAGCCAATGGATCAGTAAAGTTTTAGAAAACGTGTCTCCCGATGCAGTCATCGACCTTGCCACCCGTTTGGTGCAATGCAATTCGGTATGGGATCCGCAAGCCGGAACCAATGAATCGAAAACGGCGGCTGTGGCCGCCCGCTGGGCCCGGGACCAAGGCTTTGATGTGACTGAAGAGGTGGTGGCGCCCGGCCGGCCCAATGTGATCGTGCGTTGGAAAGGCGGTCCAGGCCCCCGCACCCTTATGTTTGAAGGGCATACCGACGTGGTAACGCCCGGGGACCCGGCGCGCTGGCGCTATGACCCCTTCGGTGCCCACATCGAAAATGGACGCATGTTCGGCCGGGGCGCCAACGACACCAAGGGCAACCTGGCCGCCATGCTGGTTGCCATGGCCGCACTGAAAGCAGCGGGCGCACCATTGGCTGGATCGATCCTCGGCGGGATCTTGTGTGACGAAGAGGGCATGATGAGCGGCGTGCAGCATTTTATCGCCCGGGGACACGCTGACCCGGTAACTGCCGCGATCATTTGCGAACCCCAGGATGGGCTGGTGTGTATCGCCCAGAAAGGCGCCATACGGGCCCGCTATTTAGTCAGTGGCCGCATGAGCCATGGGGCCATGCCCCTGACCGGCCTCAACCCGGCGCCGGCGGTGGCGGGGGTAATCGACGGATTGCTGGATTTGGAAGCCAGGGCCGTGGATGCGTTTGGCAAGGATCGGTTGCTGGGCTGGCCAAGCTATACGCCCACGGTGGTCCGGGCACCCGCCCAGGGTCCTCCCCAGCTCAATGTGGTTCCCGGTGAAGCCGAAATTCTTGTAGATGTACGCACCACGCCGGGCCAGCAACATGACGCGATCCGCCAGGCTTTGTCGGAACTGGCCCGACGGTCAGCCGAACAGGCCAACACCACCTATCGTCAAACCGACCGTCGCTTGGGCATCCAACGACCGTGCCAATTGGCGGTGACGGTCCAGTTCCTGTCAGACCGCCCCTGCACCCATACCGACCCCAACGATCCGGTGGTAGTCTCCGCCATGTGGGCCAGCCGCCACATCAGTGGCCGAAAGCCGGTATTCGCCGGCGTGCCCGGTGCTACCGACGGTACGTTTCTATGGGCCTTGAAAGACATTCCCATCGTCACCATGGGTGCCGGTGACCGCCAGGTGCCCCATCAGGTGGATGAATGGGTCGATCTGAAACAATTGGTGGATACGGCCCGCATTTATGCGCTTACGGCGCTTCATTACCTGAGCCCCAGTGATTCCCGTGAGTGATATCCTGCTGGACATCCAGGGGTTGTCGGTGCATTTTCACACCCCGGAAGGTATCGGTCGTGCGGTGGAATCGGTGCGTTTGTCGGTGATGCCAGGGGAAGTATTGGGGCTGGTGGGTGAGTCTGGCTGCGGTAAAAGCGTCACTGCTCTGGCCGTGGTCGGCCTGGTCCCCTCGCCACCCGGACATGTTGTCGCGGGCCGCGTGCTATTCGCAGGCATGGATCTGCTTCGTGCCACTTCAGATGACTTGCGCCGAATCCGGGGGCATCGGATCGGCATGATATTCCAGGAACCGATGACTGCATTGAATCCGGTGTTGACCATCGGCCGGCAGATAATCGAGCCCCTGATGACCCATTTGGGGATGTCCCATGGCCAAGCGATGAAACAAGCGGCCCGGTGGTTGGATCGCGTGCGTATTCCGCCATCCGCCGGTCGTTTGGACGCCTACCCGCACCAACTGTCGGGTGGCATGCGCCAGCGAGTGATGATCGCCATGGCGATGATATGCCGTCCGCAGTTGTTGATCGCCGATGAACCCACCACCGCGCTGGACGTGACCCTCCAGCGACAAATTTTGTCGCTGATGGGCGAATTGAAAGACGCGTTTGGCACGGCCATGATTCTGATTACCCACGATCTGGGGGTGGTTGCCCAGACTGCCGGGCACGTAGCGGTCATGTATGCCGGGCGCGTGGTGGAAACCGCCCCTGTGCAATCCCTGTTTGCAGCGCCGTTGCACCCGTATACCCAGGGGCTGATGCGGTGTATGCCCCGCCTCGATGCAGGGGGTGGTCGCCTGCATGAAATTCCCGGCACCGTGCCGGCTGCAACCGAATCGATTAAGGGATGCCCCTTTGCTGGACGGTGTCCGTCCGTATTCAACCGATGCCGTCACGAACCCCCGTCGCTTGTTGGGATAGAAACGAATCGACAGGTGAGTTGTTGGCTCTGCAGCAGTTAAGCAATGTTTATGTGAAGCGGCACCACCGTTGAACGATTCAGACCAGGATGATTCGACATCTGTCAATTGCCTTTTGTTCGCGATGCATGCTGGCTGACACTAACAATCCGTGGAACACACATGACAGCACCCAGTTTGCTCACGGTAACCAATCTTAGCAAACATTTTCGCGTGGCCGGC
This sequence comes from Desulfosarcina sp., assembly GCA_050124445.1. GTDB lineage: Bacteria > Desulfobacterota > Desulfobacteria > Desulfobacterales > Desulfosarcinaceae > Desulfosarcina. Next base: position 281 of record JASFFF010000069.1, on the reverse strand, counting down.
GATTTTCTATCGCGCACGGCAAAGCGGATACAGGCGGTCAACAGGGTAAGCTTCTCCATGGCCCGGGGAGAAAGCCTGGGATTGGTGGGGGAGTCGGGCTGTGGCAAAAGCACCTTAGGCCGCCTGATCGTGCGGTTGCTGACGCCAAGCGGCGGCACGATCCGATTCATGGACCGGGAGATCGCTGCCCTCGATCGGCGCGCCATGCGTCCGTTGAGAAAACGAATGCAAATCATCTTTCAGGACCCTTACGCAAGTCTGAATCCGCGCATGACCGTGGC
>JASFFF010000068.1:0-10922 GCA_050124445.1 Desulfosarcina sp. | reverse complement strand
CCAAAACGCTGATGGATAAGGGCTGCAATGGTTTCATCCAGAAACCCTATACGCTCGAAGCGCTTTCCCGAAAAATTGACGCGCTGTTAAAATGTGAAACGGCAGCCTGAATGGTTTCCCATCGGCTCGGTGATTGGCTGTGGGCCCTCAGGCAACCGCATGGTTGTCAATTTTTCGATCGCCGGAATAGTGCAACGCTGCGGCAATGAAGCTTCGGAAGAGGGGATGGGGAGTCATTGGTCGGGACTTGAATTCCGGGTGAAACTGGCATCCCAGGTACCAGGGATGCTCGGCAATTTCAACGACTTCCACCAGTTCGCCAGACGGGGCCATACCTGAAATCTCAAGCCCGGATTCCTTCAGCGATTCCATGTAGGCGTTGTTGAATTCATAGCGATGTCGGTGGCGTTCGGAAATGGCTTCCGTTTCATAGGCGCGATAGGCCACGGTGCCTGTTGCCAATTTGCACGGGTAGGCGCCCAGTCGCATCGTACCACCCTTGTCCGAATGGATGTCGCGGCGTTGGATGGTTCCGGATTTATCGTCGAACCACTCTTCCATCAGATAGATCACCGGATGCGGGGTACCGGGATCAAATTCGGTGCTGTTGGCCTGATCCAGACCCGCCACGTGCCTGGCAAACTCGATTACAGCGATCTGCATGCCCAAGCAAATGCCGAAATAGGGGATCTTGTTTTCGCGGGCATAGCGCGCGGCGCAGACCTTCCCTTCCACACCGCGTGATCCGAAACCACCGGGCACTAGCACGCCGTCGACACCCTCCAGGCTCAGGTTGCAGGTATTGGCATCGATGGTCTCCGAATCCACGAATTTAAGATTGACACGGCACCGGTTGGGAATGCCGCCGTGTATCAGGGCTTCGTTGAGGCTTTTGTAGGATTCGGTGAGGTCCACATATTTTCCGACGATGGCAATCGTGACCTCATGGAAGGGTTCGTTCATCCGCCGGACCAGGGACTCCCACTCCTCCAGGCGGGGGGCGCGCGTCCAGATGTTGAGCAATTCGACGATCTTGTTGTCCAGCCCTTCCTGATGAAAGAGCAACGGTACTTCGTAGATGCAGTTGACGTCTTTGGCCGTGATGACCGCATCTGCACCCACATTGCAGAACATGCCGATTTTGGATTTGATGTCAGGACTGAGTATGCGGTCGGTGCGACACAATAGAATATCGGGCTGGATACCGATGCTGCGCAGTTCCTTGACGCTGTGCTGGGTCGGTTTGGTCTTCACTTCGCCGGCCGTACCGATGTATGGTACCAGGGTCAGATGAATGTAGATCACGTTGTCCCGGCCGGCATCGTTGTAAAACTGGCGGATGGCCTCCAGAAAGGGAAGGCTTTCGATATCGCCGATGGTGCCGCCGATTTCGACGATGACCACATCGACATCATCCGATGCCCTGCGGATACTCTCCTTGATTTCGTCTGTGATATGAGGAATGACCTGCACCGTGCCGCCCAGATACTCTCCCTGGCGTTCTTTGGTGATGACACTGTAGTAGATCTTGCCCGTGGTGTAGTTGTTGTCTTGTCCCAGTTTGGCATGGGTGAACCGTTCGTAGTGACCCAGGTCTAGATCGGTTTCGGTGCCATCGTCGGTGACGAACACTTCGCCGTGCTGAAACGGATTCATGGTCCCCGGATCGACATTGATGTACGGATCCAGCTTCTGGATGGTGACGGTGAGTCCCCGACTTTCCAACAGGGCGCCGATGGATGCCGATGCAAGGCCCTTGCCCAGAGATGAGAGCACCCCTCCAGTCACGAAAATGTACTTGGTGTCATAACCCATAGAAACCTCGACCGTTGATTGGTGGTTTTCAAACCGGGTGCTGTGTACCCGATAGCCACCGCAACCATTCAAGCACGGGTGTGCGTTGACTCAATTGCGCCTGCGTGTACCACAATTGACCGTTTTGGAAAACCGCCTATTCAAATTTTTTCTGAAAGTCCTGCACCGACTGCTGTACCTCCTCCACCGCTTCTTGCTTTTGTTCTTGGGGGGTGCGGATTTGTGTGGCTGCCAGCGATGCCTTCAATGCTTCCAGATCCATGGTTTCTTGCGGGATGGATGGGTTGATCCGAAGATCGGCCACACGGATTTCCCGGGTCAATCCGCTTGGGGTAAAAAAGACGACCTGCATGGGAAACCAGCCGCTTTGAACCTTCTGCCAGTTGCGGTAGAAGATCTCCAATCGACTGCCGCGGGTGGTCCGGTCCACCAGCAACAGGCGCATTGGCAAAAAGGTCTCTTTGTCCACAGCCAGTTGAGAGACCGATGCATCTGGGTAGCGGGCTCCCAAGACGAACACCACTGCTCCCTCCAGGCGCCCCAAGCTGGTAATCGCCGTCTCTACGCCCAGCTGGTTGAGGGCTTTCATCAGGCGCGGCCGCGTCCGACTGCGCAGCAGCCGCTGATACAGATCGAATCGATCCCGGCCGATGGCCAGCTGACCATCAATCACGGTTATCGAGCTGTCAGCAAATACCAGATGGGTCCGTTGGATTTGGTCGGAGACAATGTCCGAACGAAAGCGCTCAGGCATTACATACACGGCCGTTTGATCAAAAACGGTGGGCAGGGTCTGCGGCGCCTCTGGATAGATGATTAGCTTCTGTTCCACCTGTAAGGCGGCGATGTTGCCCATGGCCTTGGCGGTGAGTTCAAGGACATGGGGGCCTTCGAGGACGTAGGCGCCGGCCGGGTCAGGTGCGGCAGCTGAGAGCAACCATATTGAAAGGGCAGCCATACAGCAGGCTGCCCTTATCGGTTTCATCGATCTGATTTTCATTAACCTATGTCCATTGAGCCCACAACAGCGGCTAATCACCCGTGAAGATATCCTGAGCAAAGCGGGCACCTTTTCCCAGAGCCTCTTCGATACGGATCAACTGGTTGTATTTGGCAATGCGGTCGGATCGTGACAGGGAACCGGTCTTGATCTGACCGCTATTGACCGCGACGGCCAGATCGGCGATGAATGCATCTTCGGTTTCGCCGCTGCGATGGGAAATAACCGTTGTATATCCGGCCTGTCCGGCCATATCGATAGCATCCAGGGTCTCGGTAACCGTTCCGATTTGGTTGAGTTTAATCAGGATGGAATTGGCGATGCCGTCTGCGATACCCTTGGAAAAAATGCCGGGATTGGTGACGAAAACATCGTCGCCCACGATCTGAATATATGCGTCGAGTCGTTCGGTCAACACAACCCAGTTGTCCCAATCCTGCTCGGCGAGTCCATCCTCGATGGACAAGATGGGATACTGTTCCACCAGCTTTTCGAAATAGTCGATCATCTCCAGGGCCGAAAGGGCTTTGTTTTCACCCTTGAGAAGATACTTTTTCTTGGCGTACAATTCGCTGGCCGCCACATCCAAGGCCAATCCCATATCCGTACCAGGGGTGTAACCGGCAGCCTCGATGGCCCGCATGATCAATTCGAGCGCTTCTTGATTGGATTTAAGGTCCGGTGCAAACCCACCCTCATCGCCCACGGCCGTGGCCAGTCCCTTGGCTTTGAGGATTTTTTTTAGGGCGTGAAACGTTTCGGCGCCCATTTGAACAGCCTGGGCAATGGTTTTTGCCCCGAAGGGCACAATCATGAATTCCTGGATGTCGAGGTTGTTGGCGGCGTGAGCACCGCCATTGATTACGTTCATCATGGGTACGGGCAAGACGCGGGCATTCACGCCGCCTAGGTAACGAAACAGGGGTAGACCGAAGGCGCTGGCGGCTGCCCGGGCTGCTGCCATGGAAACGCCTAACATCGCATTGGCTCCCAACTTGGATTTGTTGGCCGTTCCGTCCAGCGCCAGCATACAGGCATCCAGGGTCCATTGATCGGCGGCATCCATCCCGCGAATCTCATTGGCGATGGTCGTATTGACGTTTTTTACAGCCGTTGCCACACCCTTGCCCCCGTAGCGCTTGGCGCGGGTATTGCGCAGTTCTAAAGCTTCGCGTTTTCCCGTAGAAGCGCCGGAGGGAACCGCTGCCCGACCGATGGCGCCACAGGCTAGCATCATCTCAACCTCCACGGTAGGGTTGCCCCTGGAATCCAAAATCTCCCTGGCTATTACATCGATAATTTCGGTCATGCTTGGTCTCCCGATGGGTTGATATGCCCGCATGTTATCGACCACGCCGATGCCATGTCATAAGCGTCTAACATTCTCAAATGATAATTCTTTAAGGATGGGTCGACCCCGTTACGTGCAGGCCTGTTGTTGCTTGACAATTTAACGGCAAATGATACTCTGCTTGCCAGGGGATGTCAAGAAATTGGCCGTGTCCGGTCCGTACATAAAACCAAACTAAATGGACGTGTCGATCATGAAGCCGACCGATCTTTACACCACTGCCCATCTGTTCATCTCGGCCGTAAGGGTGCTTGATCATCAAAACGGTGCACCGCCATCGCTGGAAGCGGTTTGCAGTCTGCTGGACTATTCGGACGAAAAGGGCAGCTACCTGCTCAACCGGCTGAAGGACCATGGCATCGTCGGCACCGTCAAGAGCGGGTTCAATGACCGGCTTGTGGTGGGTGACCACCTGGCCATCGAAAAGTTGCCGCGGGATTTAGAGGAGAGTCGATTGGAACAGGAGTTGAAAAAATTTAAGCAAGGCAAAGATGTTATGCAAGATAAAGTGGCATCCATAAAGGCCCAGCACGATCAGAAGAAGCAGGACCTGTTCGCCGAGATCGAGAGGAAGATGAAGCAAAAAAAGGATAAGCGTTAAACGTCTAACCCGCGATTTTCAATTGGTTTGTAGATTGGGCATTGGCGTTTGGAATATATTTGGGTTTTGCATTTTTTGCTTCACCATTCTTCGAAGCCCATGAAGCTAATCATTATTTCACCTCCCGACGATTACCCGGATGAACACCAGGTCGTTCGTCGCCTCCTCAATCAATCTTCGGCCACGTTTCACCTACGCAAACCCGGGTGGGGTCATGCTCAACTGGCCGATTACCTGCGGCATATCCCCAGCGGTCTGCACCCGCGCATTATGGTACACGACCACTCGCGCCTGTTGCGATCGTTCACGCTCAAGGGTGTTCACTTTACGGAAAAGCGCCGGCGACAAAGCCCCCAGGCCATCGAAGCCCTTAAGCAACAAACCCAAGGGTGTCGAATCAGTTCGGCCTTTCATCGGATCGCAGACATTCCCGAACCGGATGGGCTGTTGGACGATGTCTTTCTCAGTCCCATTTTCGACAGTATTTCCAAAAAGGGTTATCGAGCTGCATTTACACACGCGGAACTCAGGGACTTTTTGGCCCGAACCGGCCACTCGGTGGTCGCCCTGGGAGGGATCGACGCCCGGCGGATCGCCCAAGCAGCGGCCCTGGGTTTCAAGGGGGTCGCCGCATTGGGCGCCGTGTGGATGCGCACGGTTCCAGAGAATGCCGCCCGAGCGCTCTCGACCATCTGCAGCGGTATTCAAGCGGCCTGATTGGGGTCGCGTCAACGGTTGCGGCGGTTACCGGGTGCACAGCACCCGGTTTGAGGACATTCAATCAAGCCAAACAGTTCAACCCATGGTCGATGGACCCCGTCAAGGAATCCTGCGGGTTGCCGGGGGGCACCCGTGACATGTCTCTGCTGGTACTCCCATGGATCAACCGGCCGTCGGCCATGGTAATAATTCGGTCCACGTGGGCGGCGCAGCGACCGCTGTGGGTAACCATGACAATGGTCATGCCTTCGGCATTGAGGCCCTTGAACAGGTCCATGACCGCATCGGTCGTGCGCGTGTCCAGATTGCCCGTGGGTTCGTCGGCCAACATGACCGGAGGTGCGTTGACGATGGCTCGGGCGATGGCACAGCGCTCCTTTTCCCCACCCGAGGCCTCCCCGGGAAGCCGGCCGACTTTTCCTTCAAGCCCCACGCGTTCCAGTGCAGCCATGGCTTTTTCCCTTTTTTCGGCTGCCGATAGGCGAATGGTGGCCAGCGGCAGCATGACGTTCTCCAGCAGGGTCAAATAGGGAATCAGGTGAAAGCTTTGGAAGACGAAGCCCAGAAATTCCCTGCGAAAATCGGCCCGCTGCTCTGATTTGAGGTCATAGACAATAATGTCGTCTACAATCAGGATGCCCGCGGTGGGGGCGTTCATGGCACCCAAGATGGAAAGCAGAGTGGATTTGCCGGCCCCCGATTCTCCCATGATACCGACGAACTCCCCGCTACGAATGTCAAAGCTCACGTCGCACAGGGCGTTTACCGTTCCGCTGCCCCGACCGTATGATTTGCCCAGATGGCGGGCGGTGATGCTGCTCATATATTCCTCCACCTCTGTCGCTGCCCAATAACCGGCGATTCCTGGCAACGCAGCGTTTACAGTGACCGCAGGGCGGTGTTGGGATCCAGCCGGGCGGCCATGACTGCCGGATAGACGCTGGCCAAAAGGCCAACAACCATGGCCAAAAGTACGGCGGCGCCGCACAATTCCGGGTCCATAACAATGGTTGCGTGCTCCATGCTTGAGAAAAAGCGCACGGCAATGAAGGTGGCCACAGTGCCAGTCAGGTAACCGATAACACCGGCCGGACCGGAGATAATCGCCGCTTCGGAGAAGATGATCCCCATCACATGGCGTTTGCGAAAGCCCATGGCGCGAAAGATGCCGATCTCTTCCTTGCGTTCGCGCACGCTGCTCATCATCGTGGTCAACACCACCAGACTGCCCACCAGAATGACCACGGCTGACATGCCCAAGGAAAAGGTGCCGAAGCGATGCAGGGTGTCCATGCGCCCTTTGACCACCTGCTGGATGGCCATCACCCTGGCATCGGGCAGGGCCCCGGCAATCTGGCCAACCATATCGTCGATGGGACAGGCATTGCACAGGGCGGCCACCTCCACCATGGAGATCTGGCCCTGCTTGCCCAGCAGGTCCTGGGCCGTAGGCAACGCGGCAAAAAGCAGGTGATCATCCTGGGAGCCGGTGACCCCGAGGATGCCGACCACGGGCATTGGCCGGCCATTGACGATGACCTGACCCCCGACGGTCAGATTAAGGATGCGCGCGGTTTCAGCACCTGCCAACAGGCCGTTGGCCGTGGGCCGGGTGCCGGTCAGGCGCCACCAGGGTTTGAGTATATTGACACTGTCAGGATCGATGCCGGCCAACAATACACGGCGATCGTTGGCCTCGACCACGCCCAGCAGGGTTGGACCGGTGGCGGCGATGTTGGCTGCGTTTTTAATGGTTTTCAGACGCTGCAGGTCGGCTTGATGAATCGGTTCCACGTCAAATGAAACACCACCCAGGTTGATGCCGCCGTAGCTCAGTTGCAGGTCCTCGGTTTTGGGCAGCACCAGGATGTTGGCGCCGTAGTGTTCCATTTTGTGGTTGATCTCGGCCGTCATGGTGCGTACAAAGCCGATCACCGCCACCATGGCTGCCACACCCACCACCAGGCCGGCCAAGATAAAACCGGCCTTGGCCTTGCGCCGCATCAGGTTTCTCATCGAAATGTCAGTCAGTTTCATCGCCTACGCCTCTGAGGAGAAATTGAAGTAGGTAAAGCCCTTTTTAATGTCCTCGACCCGTATCACCACCTGGCCGTTTTCAATCGTACGTTTCAGTGGCGCCGGATTGCAGCCCCCCTGGACGTCATTGACCAGTACCGATTCAAAACGCCTGGCGCAATTGCGACAGACCATGCTGTCACCCTCCTGGTAGTAGCCCTTGCCGGAGCGCCAGCAGACATCGCAGGCATCGAACGCCGCCCGGATGATGCCGTCGCTGCTTTTAAGAATGAAATAGCTGATGGTGGTTTTGCTCTCGGCATCGGCGTATTGAAAATGACGCGCCCGACCGTCGGCGAACAGACTGACTGCGTAGGTGATACGACCGTCGTGGATTGCCGGTGACACCGGCCCGGTCCCGGCGACCGGTAGGCTGGAGGTACCGTTCCCGGTAAAGAAAAACAGGCTTAGGCCCGCCGCAATGGCAATGGCGAATGCGGCGGTGATAAGGATTACCGCCGGACTTTTTTTATCGGCACCTATAACGATGGCTTTTTTACTTTCTCGACTGTTGCGGTTGGCTGATTTTTTCTTCTTGATCATGGTTTGCTTCCTCTTTGAATATATTCAAAATGTTGTTTCAGGTGCATTTTTAAGGCCGGTGCAGCTATGCACAATCATGGCTTGAATTCTCAGGGATCATCGACAGCTTGCGGATCAAGCGGTCGCTGTAAGGCCGGCAGCCCGTTGGCCGAGATATTCACCCATCAAACCAAAGCGATGATATTCAACAGATCAAACGGCAGTTTTGAAGGTAGCGTGGAAAGGAATGGCGATCAGGACCGGATGCTATCCGCAGTTTTGACCGGCTGTGGGTGTTCATGCCGGATGTCCGGTTAGTGCGGGTTACCAGCAAATGGAGGGGGTCAAGCGGTGATTCGGTTGACGCCTGGTTCAACGCCAGTGGCGAATCCGGAAAGTTCGCTTCTGACACATGGCAAGGCGTCGCTCCCGCGGCACGGCAGCAGCCGGCATCAGTGACGATGATCTTGGCCGGTCCATGGCGGGTATCGGTTCTGCAACAGCACGTGCCATCACATGTTGGGCTGGTGTTGACGGCGGCCAGGAGTGTATTTGCCGACAATGCCACCATCAAGCCCAGGCAGAGCACGCGGATCGACCGTCGATGCCGTATATGCCATGGAAGCCGTTTCATGGGCGGAACCTTAGAATAGATACCACAATGTGTCAATTAAAAAACGCGGGTTGATCTCAATCGGTCAATCCATGGGGGGCTGATCGTTGGTCGCAGGGGGCGAGAGGCGCTGCGGTGAATTACCGATATCGATCAGATCGCCATTGGCGTCAAGCCTCTCCACGGCTTGCTGGGTTTGCAGACCGGCAATTAGACCCTCCAGCAGATCCAGCCGTTGGTCCGGCGACAAGCGACGGTGCAGGCGTTCAAAGGCCCCCTTTTTAAGTTGCCCCTCGAGGCTTCGCCAGAAAAACTCAAGTACGGCCTCCGGTCGGCAGTCCGACCGCCGCAGGATGTGAAGGGCGATGGATGCGGCTCGCCGTTCCTCTGCCTCGCTGTAATAGCGTTCCTCGGGCCTCAAATCGCGTGCCTCGATATAAACCAGCTTCATCCAGTCCAAGCCGCCTACATTTACCGCTCCCTGGCTGGCGATCATCAGGGCGGTCGATCCTGCCAGAGACCCCAGTTTGAATAGCAGGTCGGACATCATGTTGAAGCGCACCGGATCGGTATGCCGCGCCAGGTCATGGGCGATTTCAAGGGCCAACAGACCAGCCAGTTCATCTTCATTGGCAATGACTTCATATACACCGGACCATACAAAAATACGGTTGCCGGCAACCGCACGAATATCGACAATCTCCGGTGCATCCAGGAGATGGATCTGCCAATGGGAATCACCGGCACCGGCAGCTTCGGCCAGGTGACCGACGAGCCGCTCGAGTTGTGCGATGCGTTCATGATCGTCAGACAGGCTGTATTTGTCATTGAAATTGGTATAGAGGTGTTGGCCCAATTGGGCCTCTTCGGAAGAGAGCGGCCGGTCTTCTGGGATCTCTTGTGATGGAACATAGATCGGCTTGGCCATACAGGCACCCAGGGCCAAGCACGCTACCGACAGACCCATGCCGAAAAAAATGTGTATGCACCCTTTTTTGCGAATGCTACCGAACACCGATCATGTCCCCTCAGCCGGTCATGCGTGTCATCGATCTGCTCGGATGGGAAATTTGGGTCCTGCGCAAAACAGTTCCATCAAATTTCATTCAACCAGTTTTCCCGCTGCTGAAAGGTCTTCCAGCCCGCGAAAGTCCAAGAGGTAAATATCTTTTCCATCCACTCGGATCAAGTTCTGGGCGCTCATCTTGGCAAATATCCGCGACAGGGTTTCGGGGATGGTACCCAGCAGGCTGGCCAGCTGACCTTTGGAGATGGAAAGGGAGACCCGATCCAACTGGCCCTGTTCCTCTGCCAGTACGGTTAGATATGAGGCCAACCGGGAAGGCACTTCCTTCAACGAAAGATTCTCGATCTGGACGGTAAACTGACGCAGGCGCCTGGACAATTCCCCCAGCATGTTCATGGACAGTGACGGGTGATCGGTTATCAGGTTTACAAATGCATGTCTGGGCAGAAAAAGTATCCGGCTCTTGACCAGGGTCTGGGCATTGGCCGGAAAACGGGAGCCGGAGAAAACCGGTACTTCGCCAAAGGGGTTGCCCGGTCCATATATATGCAGGATCTGTTCTTTGCCTTCCAGAGAGGTCTTGAAAATTTTCACCTGACCGTCGGCCACGATATAGAAACCATCGGCCTCTTCACCCTCCATGAAGATGGAGGCGCCCCTTGGATATTGCCGGTCGAGGGTGATGGACGCAATCTCGGCCAGTTGTTGTTCTGACAATCCCTTGAAAAGGGGGGTCACTGCTAATCTCTGCTTGATTTTTTTCACCTGAAGGGACCCCCGCACACCCGGATTCGGCTGTTGGCTGAATTCAGGGTTGCATGGTTCGCATATTTAAAGCCACAAAATAGCGTTTATTTTTGATGTAAGTCAAGCCGCATCCAGCGGCCACTATTTAGCATGCGGGTCAATCCGATTGGCGATTTGGGCTGCCGGAAAAAAAAAGGAAACGGTTGACCCAGGTCAAAGGCGATTGAAACCGGTTCTGTTAAAAAACCATCAACCGTGAACACGTATGTTCACCAGCATCCAGCGGTTTAATTGATCGTAAGCATCGTCAGAATACCCAATCATCAAGGAGGAAATACCATGTTTTGTTTTCAATGTGAGCAGACGGCAAAAGGCGAAGGCTGCACCAAAATCGGCGTTTGCGGCAAGCAGCCCGAGGTAGCGGCCCTTCAAGACCTTCTCGTTTATGCG
>JASFFF010000067.1:0-11112 GCA_050124445.1 Desulfosarcina sp. | reverse complement strand
GACTCGAAGTGCGCACAAGTACAAATGGTGATGTCATGGCCGGATTCTGTTAGTGCTCGGCCCAATGCGATATAGGGCTGAACATCACCTCGTGTGCCAATCGTCGCAATCAGGATCTTCATGCTGATGCTTCTCTATGGAACGGACTTTTCACAGCTGCCGGTTGGTTGACGCCCTGTGTAAAAGTTGGTTCGAAATCATAAAAATAGCATTTAGGAAAAACAAAATCCTAGTTAGGGTACACGAAACATCACTTCAATTGTTCATCCGCGGAAAACAATTACAAATCGATATTTATCCAGCGTTTGCCGCCTCAACAATTGAAAGAACTCGCAGACGCGGGGATGAAGCTGGCTGGAGCCAGGAATGACAAAGTACCTTTTCTCAATTCCGATCTCATCTAAAAAGTAAACAAAGGCTTCCAGAGGTCCCTTTTGGTGCTCTCCCAATACCACTATGTTCAACATCCGATCTTTCAGGGGTAGAGGCGCCTGGTTGTGCAGATTTTGGAATAGCCAATTCGACTCGTTCTTGCAATGCAATGCCCCGAACAAAATGATGTTGCGTTTTCCCGGTTGAAAGCTGTCCCAGAAATTCCTTGCGATATGACGATCACGTGAGTTCGATAGCCCACCCGAATCCTTTTGTTGCTCATCGGTTTCTTCGATGCCCGAAATCTGGATATCCGGATTGCGTTTGATGGCGGCACGCAGCGGTCGCATGATATCCGCCTGCAACAGTGGATAGTACTCTCTGCCGGCCTCCATTCGCTTGATACATCGTTCCAGTTTTTCTGGGGTTGCTTCAAGCAGGAGCGTGTCAGCCTTCACTTTTGTGAAAAACGCGTCTGCCAGAAAATTGCGTGTGGGTTCCTCATGAAGCTCACCGATGCATAGAATCTGGCAGTCTGATCGGTTAAACTGCGTGATCCATTGCCCCAAGGAGATCAAATTTGATTCCAAGTTTTCTTTGATGGCTGTCTGCTCCACCTTCGGCAGACGCGCAAACACTTCTAAGGCCCCAACGGCCTCTCGATGATGAATCGGATGCTGAATCCGGCTGGCACTTGGTGGTTGGCTGGGTCGAGTCGGGAACGCCTCCATAAACCAGTCATAAACGCACAGACTCAGCAGGATGAAGAGGTATCCACCGAAAGTAGCCAGTATGACCCGGACCAGCGGCGAGTCCATAGATTCGTCTCTTATGTTGCCCCAATGATGGGGGGTATCCCATGAACGATGATAGGAGCTGCCGGGGAGGCATCTGTTTTTGTGTTCGTGAATCTAGTCATTGCACGTCAGAATCAAGAAGCAGATTACCGCTCACACACAAACGCCTCCGGGTAATCGGCAAGGTAATCCAACTGCTGGGCAGAATATCTTGGAAAAAATACGGTTTTGGTGAAAGCGTTTTCAATCAACTCCCGATTGACTTGCCGGGTGTAGTCGGCGAATTTTCCGGTTACATCCCCGGATAGATTCGCGGTCACATCGAGAACTTTTACAGGCGTATTGCAGGAAAAGTCAAATGAGCCCAGGCGAATAAGGCGTATCTTTGGATTCGAATGGGTCCGGAAATGAATGTGCAGGTTCTTCTGATCATAGACGATGCTCCATCTCGTATTGCTTGTAAACGGCGTGCCCTTCCAATCCCTGTCTACACGCCAGCTGACGCTCTTTAGAATCTCGAAGGCGTAGTCGATGGGGGCCGCCGAAGTCTCGGGATTGTATTCTTCAACCATTTTCGCGGCGCGAATGAACCGCTCGATGGATTTGAACATGTCCGGCTCCGGGATTGTATCTTTCTTTAGGTGTTCAAGTGAGAGGTCGTAGGTGTTGTTGGTTAAGGCACGAAAGGGCAATGTTCCTCCTGTGTGGCAGACCATTTTCCCATTCAGAAATTCGATGGTGGCGCAATTGCCTTGCTTATCACTGATAATGAAGTGTGCGTGAATTCCATTTTGGGGTCTGATTCTCAGGCTTGTGTCACTTGCAACCACTTCCTTTACACTGGCAAAGTTGTCGAGTTGGTATTGCCGCCACTGTGATGCAAGTATCGAATCTCTGTTGTCCGGATCAGGATACTTCCTGTTGGGGGTATTGCGGAACAACCCCATGGATTCGACGACAAGACCGGCCTCGTTCATCCCTCCCGGACCCAACTCACGCCCATACTGGGTGAACGTGATACTGCCGTATTTGGCGGTCCAGGTTGCCGGGGTTCCGAGGCCGGTGTTATCGACGGTGGATCGATATGCAACTTTTGAAACCCCGCGTTTGTTGACGATGATTAAACCGTCCTCGACCATCCAATCGTAATTTTTACCGACAACCACCTGGTCTTTGTACCGTAGCTGAAACGTCGTACATGCCCTGGCATCCATCTGTGCAGAAACGATCATCAGGCAAAGACCCACCTTCACATACCCCGAGAACCGAATTTTCATTTGGCGCCTCCTTCGAACGATTCTTGCTTTGTGAAAAACCGATCGCAACTTGCCTTGGCATCCGGAGAAAACGTATGGAAATTGGACAGCTTTTCACAGGATGCAATCATCTTCGGCATACGCTTATTCTCCTACCCTTCAAATGGATTCGTCAAGAATTGCCTTTACACCTTCAACTTTTTTTGTATAGCTTCCCTTTTCAGATTGCCTGTGGTTGCAAAGTACACGCAACGGGCAACCAATCTTTACAACCAAAGGTACGATAAGGGAAAACTAACTATAACCAACTAAAAAGAATGGCTTGGAGCATGGATCGATGAAAATCATTTACAGTCACAGCTTTTATCCAGTGTACACCTTTGACCCAGCCGCGGCAGCCGGCAGGATTGAGGCGGTTATGAATGCGCTTCCGGCAGGTACTGAACTGATTGACGCAGAACCGGCCGGCGAGGTGCAAATCGCACTGGCGCATACAATGGAACACATTGAATTCGTTCGCCGGGAGGGTCTTTACGACATTGCATCCCTTGCAGCGGGCGGGGCCATACAGGCGGCTCGGCTGGGCCTTGAGGCCCCTACCTTTGGCGCCATTCGGCCACCCGGACACCATGCCTCCAGTAACAGTTGCTGGGGCTTTTGCTATTTCAACAACATGGCGGTGGCGCTGCTGACCCTCAAGGATGAGGGCCTGATCGAAACCGCCACCATCCTTGATTTTGACCTCCACTACGGCGACGGCAATGTGAACATTCTGGATCATCGAAGCTGGGTGACGGTCTGCAATCCAACAAGCCATAGTCGCGACAATTATCTCGATGAGGTGGAGGCCTTCATCGAGGCGCACCCGGCAGATATGATTGGCATATCAGCAGGTTTCGACCATCACCTGGATGATTGGGGCGGTCTGCTGCATACCCAAGACTACCACGCCATGGGACGAATGGTGATCAACTCCGCTCGTAAATCCAACGGTGGCTGTTTCGCCATCCTCGAAGGGGGTTATAACCACGATGTCATCGGCCAAAATGCCGCCGCCCTGATAGAAGGTCTCGGAATTTAATCGTTCAGCGCTCAAACTTAGGTACACGCATTACGTAGGGAGGTGCCAAGCATGAGAGATGACGGAATGAATCGAAGAACCTACCACTTCGAAATCTGAAGTCTGACGCTCGAATTTGGCGACATTACTTCTTCCCAAGTTGATGTAATAGTCAAAATGAAACGAGCGCTTGAGCGACACGATCATCGTGAAAGCCTGGTAATACCGGTTATCCTTCGCCCAGTCGTGTGGGACAACTCGCCATTGGCCAAGCTTCAGGTTCTTTCAAAGGATGGGAAGCCAGTGCCAGAGTGGGCAAATCAGGATGCAGCATTCGTAAATATACCCGAGGGCATACATGAGGCAGTCGATGATCTGATTGTAGGCCGTGCCTAATGCAATGCCCTCGTACTGTTTGGAGCTGTCTTTACCGATTGATTTTTTATCCGGCTTTTAGCCATCACAAACATGCAATTGAGCATTTTCATTATACGAATAACAGAACCACGAGATGCAGATTGATTTGATGCTGACACTGGGCCTTTGCTATCTGATGTTTCTGTGACCCATACTGAGCGATTCACCTTTCTCGAAGAGAGCCGCTATATAATGGTAACGACTGGGTAACACCGATTGTTGTTCTTGAAAGGTGAAACCCATTGCGCTTGCCGACCTCACCACATCTTCTACGTTGGGTATCACCGCGCATAGCTCACTATAGCGCGACGATACCTGCCTTGAATCTGCGGCAAGCTCGACAATCGCTCAACTTGGGTATGAGTGAGAAATTACACCGAATAGATACTTCTTAGGGAGTTGCCGTTTACTTTCATTTCTGCATATTGATTGGTGGATCACCGTTACCGTCTTGATATTGGTTGCCTTCGCTGATTTTGAGTGCCGATGCAGGCAGTCGCTGACCATATCCGCCCACTACTTGTTGGGCTACACCGATGACGATGAAGGCCTCTGGGTCCACGGTAGCAATTGCGTATTTTAAGTCGGCCACGCGAGAACGCAGTATCGTGCAAAATACCATGGTTCGGTGAGTCTTCGAATAGCCACCTTCGATCGACCACAAGCTGACTCCCCGCCTAAGTTGATAAATAATTGCATGGCGGACATCTTCTGGCCTTTTCGTGACGATCGTGACTGTGCGAACTTGGCTGATCCCTTCCAATACCAGATCGGAGATAATTCCAGAGAGAACCAGGGTCAAAATGGCCAGTAGCGCAACCTCCCAGCGAAACACGATACCGGCCAACACGATGATGGCGGCATCACTGTAAAGATAGGATTGCGATAGCGGAAAGCCAAAACGTTCATATAGTATCCGTGCCGGTATGGACGTTCCGCCGATGGTACCACCCGCTCGATAGATCACACCGATGCCAATACCAAACAATGCTCCTGCGTAGATAGACGCCAGGAGCATGTCGTCCGTGATTGGCCAGTTCTTCAAAATTGGTGGTAGGTGGAAATTGAGCAGATCAATAGATAGTGACAAACAGACAACGGCAACCACCGTCGACAATACGAACCGCCACCGCCCAAGTTGAAAGTACCCAAAGATCAATAAAGGTATGTTCAGCAAAAAATAAGTCATACCAACGGGAATTGGTATGAAATGATTCAAGATTATGCCCAAACCAGTTATCCCCCCCGCTGCAAGTTTAAAGGGAACCTGAAACATTGCGAAGCCGAAGGCTGCGATCAGTGCCCCTATGGCGATCTGAATCTGACGCCAGATTATACGCCCCAAATTGATGATCGAAGGTTGCTCGAATTGCCTTTTTATACTTTTGGGGATTCTGATGCGTTGCCTTTTTTGTATCGCGCCGTTTGATTCAAGTGGACTAGGATTCATGATAGGCCCTATCAATTGATTAATGATATGTTGACGACTTTCATGACGCGGCTATCATAAATCCAGAATACTCTCAACACCGCTTTATCCATGGTAATTGTTTCACACCCCACAGTGTTTTTCTTTTGGAATTATGTATCCCATGCTAAACCGGCAGACGGGCAGGAAGGATTTATTGAAAACATAATGAAATTATTATGGATACGTTGTAACTTACATGTTTTGGCTGGCTGAACGTTCGGTTCGATGGCGATTACGTATGGTACCTTTTCTTTACCCCATCAAACAGCCAATTTGGGATTAATTGAGATCCTGTCAAATTATCGCCCTCGCAATATTCCTGTGATTCATGAGCCATAGGTGCCGAAAAGGTGCCGTTGTCGGTTCTGACTACTGTTTGACTGGAGTAGACAGCACAAATCTGTAAATTTCATTCAATTGTAGGTAGTTGGAGTAACCCCACGAATTGATCTCGAAATGGCTGCCACAACATCTTGTAGCAGGGGTTTTGCTTTCCGTTGGTAATGTTGAGTGGGTCGGTGCTACCGGAACTCATGAATAGGATAATCATCCTTGAGTTGAACGTGGCAATTCACCAGCGGTGCAACGAAGCGAGCCGTCTGAGTGAAATTGCATTGTTAGGCTTTTTTTCGGTCCTCAACCCTTATCTCCATCACGACACGCCCCCACCCACCACACTCCAATCCCGCATCGAAACAAGCAGCCCTTTTGAATCTCATTTCATTGGGGTCAACACCTGCACAAATTAACTCACCCGCGGTGAAAATCTGCATTGTAATAGCGTTTAAAGCATAGATACATATTCTTTTAGGGCTCATTTTAGTTATAAGGTTACCTGCTCCATCAAAATAAAACTTATCGCCAACTGCATGTTGACTATTACAGCCGTGTGAATCAACTACTTCCACGATGATTGTCTTCTTTTGGAACTCCGGAGCCATATTTAGAACATCCTCGTTTCTTGGGTTTTCCCGGAATATCTTCATTTCCTCATCGTTATAGCCTAGTCGGTTCTTAAAAAATTTCCATTTTACTGCGTTCCACGCTACATCTCGAATACCCATTCTTTTTTCTCCTATTTTCAAGAAGCTTAACGACAGCATCAGGCGTTTTACCCAGAGCCCGCAGGGCTGCGGGTAAAATCGGCTGAATGCACAAGTTATATGATTTTGTTGCTCGAATGTACGTTCCTCAACGGCTTAAGTATTCAGCTTATTTAGGGGCAGAATCCTGTAATTTAAGTCATTAATATACTCAAATCCAAGCGACTCCCAAAAATCATTACCAGATAGATTATCGGAGTTAACCAATACGCCTATCTTGGTAATACTTTTTTCTTTCAAAGAGTGAATCACCTTTTCTACCAGTTTTTTCCCAATATTTCTGTCCCTATATTTTTCATTTACCACTGTATGATAAATGAACCCCTTTCTGCCGTCATGTCCAGCGAGGATACCACCAATGAGTTCTCCTTTAATTCTGCAGATGAAACTATTATTTGGATTTCTCCTCAAAAATTTCTCGATTCCTTCTTTAGAATCATCGATAGCTCGCAAAGTTACTCCATTTGAGTTCGACCAAATTCGATGAATTTCCTCAAAGTCATCGATTCTCATTTTTTCTATAGTCAAATCTTGATTTTCCATTTGATCGAAATCTCAGTTTGCTTTCGCATATAACAATTATTAGATAATTTCTCTATAAAATCCTGTTTGTTTCGGTCGCGTCATAACCCCCTTTACCAAAAAAACCATAAAACCATTGATTTCTATATGTTATGGCAATTCTGTTGATTACTAGGTATATATGGTTTCTGCATAACACGCCACCCTTATAGGTTGTCCGCGGGACTCTTGACGCCCTTGCCTCCCCGTGGTTCGCTGGGTTGGTATAAATCAAGGATACTTGCATTATCCCCAAATGCGGCATGTTTCAACAATAGGACTGGTATTCGAAAGCGGATCAGATTCGCAATTTTGCTAATCGCATGCAATACGCTGGAGCGCACATTAACGGATATTGCTCTGGTTGGGATTGCCATAGCATATCAGATTGCGGAGGAAACACAAGATGTTGGGGGTGGAGGTCGATCAGGTCGACCTGTGATTAATTGAGATACTTCCACGAATATGCCACCGCCAATCCCGGTGCTTACCAGATCTAACATGCCACCCCTGATCTGACGAAAGCTCAAGCCTTCCTCTGGATGGAATAGACGGAACAAAGCTGACAAAGGGCCGGATTTGGGACTAGTTGGAGCTGTACGAGTGGTCTATTAGAATCGTAGACTGTACAGATAGTCTCTGAGCGCCTCTGGGTAATCGAAAGACGTTGTCGCAATAAATATCAGCTTGTCGTTTCGATATGTTGATAAAATTAAGGTCTTGTAGGGCCAGTTTTCATTTATAACCCTATCAAATAAAGTTTCATGCGCCGAAGTTCCGTCACTAAGCACAGTCTGTTTGCTATAAACTAATTTTGCTTTCGTGCTGTATTTCTTAATTAAACTGAATAAATAATTACGCCCAATATCCTTCAAATGAATGTCTTTGGGTTGATTTTCAACGTATACGCCAATCCTCGGAGTATTACTCATGGGATGTTTTACCAATAGCACTTCATTCGAGATAGGCTTGATAACTTTAAAGTGTTTTGGATAAGTTATTCTAAAATATGGTGAAGATTGGGTGTAAACTTTAGTGTCATTTTTTAATTCTTTGCTAAATAGTGATGGTATGTCAAAGTAGTGTCGTCCTTTTTTCAATTCCTGACTTAGCTTAAAAACAATTTCATTTTCAAAGTCATGCAGATAATATAGATAAACAACTCCATTTGATAAATCGTATATGTTGCTATACTGTGTTGTTGATATAATATTGTGTGAACTTCGATGAGTTGCCTTTAGAATATCCCTGAATTGAGCCACGGTAGGTCTGTCGAACTTTAAAAGCATTTTTTCTGTTTTTTTGTATCTTGAACAACCATATGTTGCCCAACTGCAGGGCCTTTGATTCTCCGGAATCTTTGACAGTCGAAAATTCGTGACCACTTGGTACGAACCATTTTTAAGGATAACCTCATCGCCTTCGATTATTGCCGAAGCACCCGATTTGTCGACAACGAAAATCTGAGCCTTTTCCATCCAGTCAAGGTTATACTTGCTGAACATATCAAGAACATCTTCGACATTCGCACACTTGGCCATCATTGTATCAATCATTGGGCCTGGAAACTTAGGTTTGCCTTTTGACAGTTTTATTCTCATTTTTTTGGTCATAAAGCCATCGAAAAACAGCCCTTGATCATTCATGCTGCCTTGGGGGGACCAGTTGTCGTACCCGAAATAGACTCTTCCGTATCGGCCATTTTCAGCTGGTACAAACCAAACCCGGGTATAGGGAATTTTGTAGTCCTCGTTGTTTCCGACAAGTACGCGGTCTCCGTCGGTCATCATGAAACCAGTGCAGGCATATACTGGCAAATAAGAAACTATTGATATAATCAATATTTGTAAAAGAAAGAGAACCTTCAAAGTGAGTTTCATGGCAACTTGACTGCCCTAAGGAAATTTTAACTAGTATATACACATAACGCAATGCTCACAGGCCGCGAGGTACGAGCGGTCCTTTGTGAAGCAGCAGGTTATGACCTCAGCAATGAACAGATATCATAAACAATTTTATCTAATCTTTTGCTCGATAATGATTTTAAGGAATATTTCTGATTTATTCTTCTGGCGTTGCTACTGTTATTGTATGTTTCGATAATCTTTTTCTTCGTCCATTTCTTAAATGCAAATCCCGGTGACAAAGCATAATGTTCAAGATTGTACCAAAACTCCTCACCTGTGCTATCAATGACTTGAACATAACTTTTATCATCGATTGGAGTTGAAGATATACAACAATTTGCCAGCTGATTAATTTCAAATGCAGAACAAAGCTTATCTTTGGAAACAACGACAACTGGATATCTTGGCTTTCGAAATACTATTTGAAATCGTATTTTTTCCATTTATCATTTTTTGTCATAACAGTGGTGATACGTGGAAAATTTTCCACCTATCACCGTTATAGAATGGATAATTTTCCATTTCCATGTCCATGCAGTAAACAAGGCCAAAGATTATTCATTCAAAAAAGGTTCCGAACCACATACAACTGGTGACAATATGCCCAAAACGGACGAGCCGACCTTCTCCCGACTCCGTTCTCCACCCACGGAAGCGGCCTGCTTGCCGTGGGAATGCTATTTGTCTTGCCTGCCGTTGTAAACAAACCCCATCCAAGTGCCATGATCGTAGAGCAGGCATAAAATGCCTTCATATTTAGGCGTTGAAGCGGGTGTTCGACATCACCTAAGTGGATCGTAACGCTATAGCGGCCGTTTGGCCAGCCATTCGTGGGAGGCTATAACCGATGTGGATGATGCCGTCGATCAACTCGACATACGCGTCTCCGCCATCGGCTGCTACCAATTCCTTGACAACGGAAATGGTTACCGAACTGTCGGACGGTGCAAAGCAGATGGCGTTGTCGGTGATGCTGCCCAGCACCCGGGCCATGCGGCTTCCCGCTTTTGCGTCGCGTAAACCGGAACCCGATGAGACTGTAGGCATGGGCCTATATTATCTGTTTAGCGGTCAGTTTCTCGGCAGTGCCACACGATCTCAACTATCCCCGCTGCATAGCGACCTATCCATACAGGTAAACAAAAATTCCGATGGCTGCCAGGAAAAATACTGGTTGAAACACCCGGCCGAACACTTCGAGTCGCTTTGCCAAAATGTCCCTGCCACGGCGATTCGCGATAAGTACCACAACAGAGATGATGATTCCCGAGAGGATGAGGGCGTAAGTGGCAAAATAAACATGGTCGATCGCTACGAGATAGCCTATATCCGGTAGCTGGCTGGAGGCTTTCATGCTCAACAAAATGGCTGTTAACAGGGCTGTCACGCCAAGGTTCATCCGGGCGACAAATGGCGGCCCATGGGGGGATATGAAGAGCATGGCATACCCGAGCAAAATGATGATAAACAGAGGGATCAGATTATTGAGTACGTAGTTCTTTGCATTCCTTTCTATATTGGTGACCACATTGAATCGTGAGTAGCTTATATCGGTATCCGCTGTGGCATGAAACATACGCGGATTGCCGAGGGTTGAATCTGTGGTACTGAGATCCGAAAAAACCAACACATCTTTCAGATGCCATTCTCCTTTAGGGTCGAGGATAGCATGTTCGCTGGGGGTATCGAGCGGCGTCTTGCCGACATGGCGTTGCATTCCGATATCGTCTGCCACAAACAAAAGGTGATTACTATTTAATCTTTTATGACGAAAACGGATACTCAATTTCTGTGAATCAAATGGATAATCCTGAAAAGCAAAGGCCTCTTGAAAAACACCGTTTACTCGATAGGCACTGTATGAAAGATCATCAATACCAATTTTCATAATGGCGTCGCTAAGATGAATTTCCTCTGCCGCATTGAGAAATTCTATTTTGCTGTAATCAAGGAACCCTCTATGTCTGAACCACAAATAAAAATCCGCCTTGAAAGTTCCTTTTCCTGGGTCGATATCGCTGATCTCATTGACGTCTATTCCCGAATAAATCACTTTTATCTTATACATTAAAAGGTCATCTACGGCGAGAATTTCATCTTCTTCCAATTTCTTCTTCACATCGGTGATGGCTCTGGGATTAACAATCGGCTTGAGCTGAATCGGGGCT
>JASFFF010000066.1:0-11226 GCA_050124445.1 Desulfosarcina sp. | reverse complement strand
TTATTTTCTCAAACGGGACAGCCGTGATCCCCTGTGGCCGCCGGGAGCCAACACCGCCATCAATGTGGCCCCGGCAGACACGTGTTGTGCCAACATCATTTACAATGCCTTCGTGCGTCAGTTCGGCCCCAACAAGACCGGCGCCATGGGCGCCGTAGACCCAACCCTCAATCATCTGGACGATGCCGGATACACGGTCATCCCGCCATCGGGAACCTTTCGGGACTTGATCGGTGAGCTGGACTTTATCATTGGTCGTCTGGGGTGCCGCATCATCCAATTGCTGCCCATCCACCCCACACCCACCACCTATGCCCGCATGGGGCGCTTTGGAAGCCCCTATGCGGCGCTGAGTTTTACCGCCGTGGATCCGGCCTTGGCCGAATTCGATCCCAAGGCCACCCCACTGGAGCAGTTTATTGAACTGGTGGATGCGGTTCATGCAAGGGGTGCACGCCTGATTATCGATATCGCCATCAACCACACCGGCTGGGCGGCCAGTCTCCACGAAACCCATCCCCACTGGCTGGCCCGGGAACCGGACGGACAGATCGAAACCCCCGGGGCCTGGGGGGTCGTCTGGGCCGATCTTACCCGCTTGGATTATGACCACCAAGATTTATGGCAGTATATGGCCGATGTTTTCCTCACCTGGTGCCGTCGCGGCGTGGACGGTTTTCGCTGCGACGCCGGCTACATGGTCCCGATGGCTGCCTGGCGATACCTGATCAGCAAGGTGCGGGATCAGTACCCCCAGGTGATTTTTCTACTGGAGGGGTTGGGGGGCAAGATTTCCGTTACCCGGGACCTGCTCAATTGGGCCGATTTCAATTGGGCATATAGCGAACTGTTTCAAAACTACAACCGGGACCAGATCGAGCACTACCTGCCCGGTGCACTGACCATCTCGCGAAGCGACGGCATCACCATTCATTTTGCCGAAACCCATGACAACCCCCGGTTGGCAGCCACATCGGTCACTTACGCCCGCCTTCGCACTGCCCTTTGCGCCCTGCTTTCCAGTCAGGGCGGTTTCGGATTCGCCAACGGCGTGGAATGGCTGGCGACGGAGAAGATCAATGTCCACGGCTCACCGTCGCTGAACTGGGGGGCACCGGAAAATCAGGTGGACCTGCTTCGCCGCCTCAATGCCCTGTTAGTAGCGCACCCTGCCTTTTTTCATCCGGTCCGGGTGGAGATGATTCAGCAAGGCGGCGGCAACTGCATCGTCGCCGCCCGACGATGCGAACCGGAGGGCAACGGACTTCTCATTCTGGCCAACCTGGACACGGATGCAGCCACCGACGCATCCTGGCCGCGGCACGCGGCCCCGCTGCACGGCCGATCGCCAGTCGACCTGCTCACGGGAGCAAAGCTTGCCGTCAGCGAAGATGAGCACCTACAGCGCCTGCGATTGGCCCCGGGACAGGTGTGCTGCCTGACCGACGACCCGCAGGACCTCGAGACAATCGCCCAGGCTGCCAACCCGTTTCCCCGCCATCCACAGCGAACGCTCCGGCAGCGACTGCGGGCCAAGGTTCTTGAGGTGTGGCAGTTCTACCACGGGGTCGGGGACATGGCGGCCTGGAATCCGGATCGGGCAGCCGCCCAATTGGCCGACGACCCCCTGGCCTTCTGCCAGGCCATGAACCCCGACAATTCCGCCCCCCGGACTGTGGTCTGGCAGTTTCCCGCGGACCTGCGTCGGGAAGTCATGCTGCCACCGGGGCATTTTCTGCTCGTTAGTGGAAGCCACCCCTTTCGGGCTGCCATTACGGAAGGCGATACGACCAACGCCGTCGAGGAGAGTGTGTGCGACAGCGGCGGCCAGCCGTTTGTCCTTTTTCGTCCACTGCCGGTCGCCGGCAGGCACAAACGGCGAACATTGAAGCTTTCCGTGTTTCATCCGGACGGCTGCGACCACCACGAGGCCCCCCTGCTTTACCTGACCGGCGCCAAACAGGTGCGGGTGCGCAAGGTTTTTACCCGGCCCCGCAAGCGGCTTTCCAGCATCCATATGCTGGGCACCAACGGCCGGGGCGCCATGACCCGGGCCTACGCCCACTGGGGCCGACTGCCCAGCCGCTACGATGCCCTGCTGGCGGCCAATTTGAGTCCGGATGTGCCCGAGGATCGGCGCATCCTGCTGACCCGCTTGCGTGCGTGGGTGGTGTTTCAGGGGTTCTCCCAGGAGATCGGACCGGACTGTTTAGATGCATTTGGATTTGATTTTGATGCCTGGTGCTGCTGGCAGTACCACATTCCTTCGGGCCAGGGACAGCATGTGGTGATGAGCATCGGCATGCAAATGAAAGCCGGGGAAAACGCCGTTGAAATGGTGTTTTACCGGCATGCGGCCAACGGGCGCAGCGACCGGCTGGCTGACCAACGACCGGTGACCCTGATTGTGCGTCCGGATATCGAGGACCGCAACTTTCACCAAGCAACTAAGGCCTTTACCGGTTCAGAGCATCAGTTTCCCGCAGCGATCACCGGACGGAAGCGTGGATTTTCCTTCCATCCGCATCACGATTATGCCTTGGAAATCAATGGGCAAGCATCTGAATTTATCGTCGAGCCCGAGTGGACCTACATGGTATATCGGCCCCAGGAGGCCCAGCGCGGGCAGGATCCGGATTCGGATCTGTTCAGTCCCGGGTACTTTTCCGGGCCCCTGGCCGGTGGTCGCAGCGAGCGTCTCGGCGCCCGGGTGCTGCGCAACCATGACCCTGCGCCGACCCCGGACCCGCACATGGACCGGCGTGTCCGTCGGTTCTTTGAGACGTCACCCCAATGGGAATCGCCGGTATCCGCCTTAAAAAAAGCCCTGGACAACTATATCGTCAAGCGGGATCAATACGCTACGGTGATTGCCGGATACCCCTGGTTTCTGGACTGGGGCCGGGATACACTCATCGTGGTTCGCGGAATTATCGCCGTCGGACGACACCAAGATGCCCGGACCATCATTCAGCAATTTGCCGCCTTCGAACAAGACGGCACCATTCCCAATATGATCCGGGGCACCGATACGGGCAATCGGGACACCTCCGATGCGCCCTTGTGGCTGTTTCGGGTTTGCGATGAACTGGGTGCGGCCATCGGTCAGGAGCGGCTGCTCAAGACCGACTGCAAGGGACGGGAGCTCAAGCAGGTGCTGGTTTCCATCGCCGGGTCTATCATGGCCGGAACACCCAACGGCATCGGTATGGACGCGGCCTCGGGCCTGCTCTTCAGCCCATCCCATTTTACCTGGATGGACACCAACTTTCCGGCGGCCACCCCCCGCCAGGGGTATCCCATCGAGATCCAGGCCCTATGGTATGCCGCCCTAGATTATCTGGGTCGCGTGGACAGCAGGCCACAGCAGCGGGATTGGCAGCGGCTGGCCGCAAAGGTACGGCAATCCATACTGGACCTGTTTTTCTTGGAAACAGCGGGCTACCTATCCGACTGCCTGCATGCCGACCCCGGCATGCCGGCCGGTGTGGCTGTGGCCGACAACGCCCTGCGGCCCAATCAGCTTTTTGCACTGACCCTGGGGGCCATCGACCGGCCGTCCATCGCGCAACAGGTTCTGTCTGCCTGCCAGGAGTTGATCGTTCCCGGGGCCATCCGCAGCTTGGCGGACCGGCCCATTCACCCGGAGCTGCCGATCGTGCATAACGGGATCCTGATCAACGATCCCAAAGCCCCCTATATTGGCCGCTACAGGGGCGATGAGGACACCAGCCGCAAACCGGCCTACCACAATGGAACGGCCTGGACCTGGATTTTTCCCAGTTTTTGCGAAGCCTGGGCAGACTGTTTCGGGCCCAGTGAACGTCAGACAGCCCTGGCCTGGCTGGCCAGCAGCAGTCGCTTAATCAACGACGGGTGTGTGGGACATGTGCCGGAAATAGTCGATGGCGACACCCCGCATCGGCAACGCGGTTGCGATGCCCAGGCCTGGGGGGTGAGTGAGTTGGTGCGGGTGTGGATCAAGCTGGAGGGAGCCACGAATTGATCATCCGGGAATGCCAGGGATCGCGATAAGCACGCACCCGGGTGAGCGTCGACACCGCTGCCTAACGACCATGGATCGCGGAATTGGTAAATATATGTTAATATTCAAATAAAATAATTTTTCATGAGGTGCGCCATGAGTTTGAAAAAGCAATACCTAAAAACCAAGCAGCGGTGTAAAGTAACCTTTCGGTTGCCCAAGGCGGCGGCACCGCAGGCCCAAACCGTCCATATCGTGGGTGAATTCAACGACTGGAGCTCAGTCAAAACCCCCATGCAGCGTCTCAAGAGCGGTGAATTCAAAGCCGTCTTGGATCTCGCTCCCGGCAGGTCCTACCAGTTCCGCTACCTAATCGACCAGACAATCTGGGAAAACGACTGGAATGCCGACCATTATGTGAAGAGCGATTTCGGTGATTGTGAAAATTCGGTGGTGGTCTTGTAATATCTGCAAGACGATGCATGTTTAAGCGGTGTTGCAGCGCTAGCCGTGTTGGCCGACACAGCCTGGTCGCGCTGACGAGAACAAGGGCCCGGCCTGGATTCATGTACCGAGGAGTTCTCTTATGAGATCAATTCAGACGTTCCAAGTTTTTCCCGATATTCCCCAATCGCTTGCTTTTCTGGAAACCCTGTCACGCAATCTCTGGTGGAGTTGGAATCAAAGCGCCGTTGAATTGTTTCGGCGCATCAATCCCAAAGTCTGGGAGCAGTCCGGCAGAAACCCCATCGTTTTTGCCACCCACATACCCCAAGAACGCTTTGAAGAGTTGGCCGAAGACGACAGCTACCTGGCACACCTGGAGCGGGTCCGGGAGCGCTTCGAAAACCGGCTCCAGAACCCCAGCGATGATCAGGCATCCGTTGAGAACGGGATGATGGTGGCCTATTTTTCCATGGAGTTCGGCATCCATGAAACCCTGCCCCTGTTTGCCGGGGGATTGGGCATCTTGGCCGGTGACCATCTCAAGGCCGCCTCGGGATTGAAGATGCCGCTGGTGGGGGTGGGGCTGCTCTATCGGGAAGGCTATTTTCGCCAATATCTGGACAAGGACGGTTGGCAGCAGGAAACCTACCCTGAAACGGATCTGTACCATCTGCCGCTGTCCAAACAGAAGGACGAGGCGGGCAACGATCTGGTCATCAGCCTGACCGGCATGGGACAGGACATCCGTGCCCAGGTATGGAAAATACGCATCGGTCGGGTACCCCTGATTTTGCTCGACACCAACCTGCCCGAAAATTCGTTGGAGGTGCGCGACATCACAGCCAGGCTCTATTCCGGCGAGCAGCATGTCCGCCTGGCCCAGGAGATGCTCTTGGGGGTCGGCGGCTTGCGGGCCTTGGCAGCCCTGGGCATTCAGCCATCGGTTTGCCATCTCAACGAGGGACATTGCGCTTTCGTCGGACTGGAGCGGCTGCAGCAGATCATGCAGCGCTACAACACCAGCCTTGAAACGGCACGGGAGATTGTTTCCCGCACCACGGTGTTCACCACCCACACACCCGTGGCCGCCGGGCATGACGAGTTTCCGCCGGCCATGGTCAAACCCTACCTGGAGCCATTCGAAGCCAGCTTCGGCATGAATGCCGATCAGCTGGTGGCTTTGGGGCAGCCGGACGGGGCGGCGGCGGAGAAACCCTTTTCCATGTTTATCTTGGGGTTGCGCATGGCCCAGCACATCAACGGGGTAAGTAAACTGCACGGCCAGGTGGCCCGCCGCATGTGGTCCCATATCTGGCCGACCCGCTCCGACGACGAAACGCCGATTACCCACATCACCAATGGGGTCCACATCCCCACCGTCCTGGCGCCGGAAATCAAACTGCTCTTTGATCGCTATCTGGGACCGCAATGGAACCTTGGGTCGACGATTGATGAAAATGCCAGTCGCATCGACGATATTTTCGATGAAGAGCTCTGGCAGGCCCACGAGATGGCCCACTCCCGGCTGATCCGTACCGTCAGAGAACGGATGTCGCGCCAATACGGCCGCCGCAACGCCCCGTTGAACGTCATGAAAACAGTCGAATCGGTACTGGACAAAGATACCCTCACCATTGCGTTTGCCCGGCGGTTCGCCACCTACAAGCGTGCCCACCTGCTCTTTCAGGATCCAGACCGTCTGGAAGCCATCATCAACTCCAGCACGCGACCGGTGCAGTTCATCTTCGCCGGCAAGGCACATCCCAAGGATAACGAAGGCAAAAAAATCATCCGCAGCCTGGTGGAATTTGGCCAACGCACCAATCTCAGGCACCGTTTTATCTTCCTTGAAGATTATGACCTTCATATCGCCCATCACCTGGTTCAAGGGGCCGACATCTGGCTCAACACCCCCCGGCGGCCCATGGAAGCGTGCGGCACCTCAGGCATGAAAGCCGCCCTGAACGGCGTGCTCAACGTCAGTATCTTGGATGGTTGGTGGTGCGAAGGCTACAGCCCGAAATTGGGCTGGCGAATTGGCAACGGGGAGGAGTACCAGGATCACAATTATCAGGACGTCGTTGAAAGCCAGGCGCTGTACAATATCATTGAAAATGAAGTGGCGCCCCTGTACTACGAGCGCAGTGTCGGCGGGGCACCCAAGCAATGGCTCAAGATGATGAAGGCCTCCATGCGGATGGCCATGTCCCACTTTTGCAGTTTGCGGATGATTTCAGAGTACCAGGAGCGCTTCTACCAGCCTGCCAGCCGCCACTTCGACGAATTGGTGGCCGATGACGGTGCCAAAGCCCGGCGTCTGGCCGATCAGCACCGCCGATACCTGGACAAATGGCCTCAAATACAGGTATCGACACCGGTGCGCAGTGCCGAAGGCCCTTTTCGCGTAAACCAGTCCTTTGAAGTGACCACCGTGGTTCAGACCGGTGAACTCCGCCCGGATGAGGTCAATGTGGAGCTCTACTACGGGAAAATGCGCCACCTGGACCGCATTGATGGACCCCGGGTGAAAATGATGTCTGTCAAGGAGGAGCGCTCGGCCGGCACGTACCTCTACTGCTGCAATCTGCCGTGTACCGATTCTGGACGCTATGGATTTACCGTGCGGGTCACACCCAACGCCGATGCCTGGATCCGCTATCGCCCCGAATTGCTCACCTGGGCCTGATCTGCCGATGACATGTTCCCCTCCGGGATAAGGTATGGATTCAGACCGGCATCATGAAGCGACCCATGTAAAACCGGCACCGGCGTTGAGGTGGTGACGCCGGGATACCAAACGCATCTATCAGGAGGCGCCGATGTCGTCGGCCAAGCAGAACCCGCGGGTGCTCATCGTTACTCCGGAAGTAACCTACCTGCCCGAGCGAATGGGCAACTTTTCGCGATATCTCACGGCCAAGGCAGGCGGCCTGGCCGATGTGTCGGCGGCGCTGGTCAACGCCCTGTTTAACGAAGGTGCCGATGTACACGTGGCCCTGCCGGACTACCGGTCTATTTTCCGCGGCCGTTTGGCGCCTTTTCTTGAGCGGGAGCAATGGACCATCCGCAATGTCATGCCCGACGACCGGCTCCACCTGGCCGAGGACCGGGCCTTTTTTTATCTCAATCGGGTGTACTCGGCCTACGGCGGTGAGAATACCAAACTCTCCTTGGCGTTTCAGCGCGAGGTGATCAACAACATCGTTCCGCGTGTGCGGCCGGATCTGATTCACTGCAACGACTGGATGACCGGCCTCATTCCGGCCATGGCGCGTCAAATGGGCATCCCCTGCCTATTCACGATCCACAATATCCATACCATGAAAGCCACATTGGCCCATATCGAAGATCGCGGCATCGACGCGGCTGCTTTCTGGAGCCATCTTTACTTTGAGCGCTTCGCCGAGAGTTACGAGGCGGCGTGGGAGCACAATCAAATCGATTTTCTGGCCAGCGGGATCTTCGGGGCGCATTTCGTCAATACCGTCAGCCCGCGGTTTCTGGAAGAGATTGTGGACGGGCGCCATGCCTTCGTGGAGTGGCCGATCCGGCAGGAACTGACCAACAAGTATCACGCCGGCTGCGGCAGCGGCATCATCAACGCGCCGGATCCCGTTTTCAATCCGCAGACGGACCAGTCGATCCAACGCAACTATGCGGCCGGCGACCACCCGTCAGGCAAACAAGGCAACAAGCGTCACCTGCAGGAAATTTTGGGGCTGACCCGAGACGACCACGCCCCCCTGTTTTTCTGGCCGTCCCGCCTGGATCCGGCCCAAAAGGGCTGTCAGCTGCTTGCCGAGGCATTCTACGGCATCGTTTCCGACCACTGGGATGCGAATCTGCAGGTGGTTTTCGTGGCCAACGGGGAATACCAGCAGGTCTTTCGAAACATCGTCAACCAGCATGGATTTCACAACCGCGTGGCCGTATGTGATTTTAATGAGGGTCTGGAGCATAAGGCCTATGCCGCCGCCGATTTCATTCTCATGCCTTCCCTTTTCGAACCCTGCGGCCTGCCCCAGATGATCGCCCCCATTTACGGGGCCCTTCCGGTGGCCCACGATACCGGTGGCATCCACGACACCATCACCCACCTCGATGTGGACCGCGAAACGGGCAACGGTTTTTTGTTCGAAAACTACGATGCGGCCGGGCTCTATTGGGCCGTTCAACAGGCCATGGACTTTTTCAGAATGCCGGCGTCGCAGAAGCAGAGACAGATTGAGCGCATCATGCAGCAAAGTGCCGCGTCTTTCAATCACGCCAACACCGCGCGCCAGTACATCGACTTGTATGAGAAGATGCTGGAACGGCCGTTGATCAATTGATGCGAACGGCCGTCGGCCAGCTTCGTATTTCAATGAACAAGGAATGCAACGATCCAATGATTGAATTTGCCCCGCTTGTCGATCGACTGATAGCTGCAGACCCATACCTGGCCGCCCATCGGCCGGCACTGATCCGGCGCCTGGAACATATTCAGGATATGCGTGAACGAATCACCCAAGATTGTTCGGGCCTGCTGGACCTGGCCTCGGGGCATGAGCACTTCGGCCTGCACCGGATCGCAGACGGTTGGGTGTTTAGGGAATGGGCGCCCAACGCCGAGGCGATTTTTTTGGTGGGCGAGGCGACCGGGTGGGCCGACGACAAGCGGTTTGCACTGTCCCGCATGGATGATGACGGGCAGTGGGAGCTGCGGCTGCCGGCGGAAGCCCTCAAGCATGGTGACCTGTTTCGCCTGCATCTCTACTGGCCCGGCGGACAGGGTCAGCGTATCCCGGCTTACGCCCGCCGTGTGGTTCAGGATCCCGAGACGTTGATTTTCAACGCCCAGGTGTGGGCACCGAAGCCGCCTTACCGCTGGCGCTGTCCCGAATTTCAACGGTCGGACCGACCGCAGCTGATCTACGAAGTGCATCCCGGCATGGCTCAGGAATCCGAGCAGATTGGCTCCTGGCGGCAATTCACCGCAGCCACCCTGCCGCGCATCGCTGCTGCCGGATACAACACGATTCAGCTGATGGCAGTTCAGGAGCACCCCTACTACGGTTCCTTTGGCTACCATGTGTCCAGCTTCTTCGCACCCTCTTCGCGCTTTGGCACACCGGAAGATCTCATGCACCTGGTCGATGCGGCCCATGAAGCGGGAATCGCCGTGATCATGGACCTGGTGCATTCCCATGCGGTGGCCAATACCGTGGAGGGGTTGGGCATGTTCGACGGCACGGAGTACCAATATTTCCATCAGGGTCGGCGGGGCTACCACCATGCCTGGGATAGCCGCTGTTTCGACTACAGCAAGCCCCAGGTAATACATTTTCTGCTCTCCAACTGCCGCTATTGGCTGGATGCCTTTCACATGGACGGTTTCCGCTTCGACGGCATCACCAGCATGCTCTATACCCACCATGGCCTGGAAATGACATTCAGCGGGTACGATGATTACTTCGATGATGCGGTCGATCCGGATGCGTTGGCGTACCTGGCCTTGGCCAACGAATTGATCCACCGTGTGCGTCCCGATGCCATGACCGTGGCCGAAGACATCAGCGGTATGCCGGGGTTGGCCCTGCCTCTCGCCGACGGGGGGCTTGGGTTCGATTACCGCTTCGCCATGGGGATCGCCGACTTCTGGATCCGGCTGGTCAAAGACACCCCCGATGAGCGCTGGCCCATGGGCCAGCTGTGGTACGAGCTGACCAACCGGCGGCAGGAGGAGCGGACCATCAGCTACACCGAGTCTCATGACCAGGCCCTGGTGGGCGATAAAACCCTCATGTTTCGCATGGCCGATGCCGCCATGTACGCGCATATGCGGGTGGACGATCCGGATCTGGTAGTGGATCGGGCCATGGCGCTGCATAAGATGATCCGTTTGATCACCCTTGCCACGGCCGGCAATGGCTACCTGAATTTCATGGGCAACGAATTCGGCCATCCCGACTGGATCGATTTTCCGCGAGCGGGCAACGACTGGAGCTACCATTATGCACGGCGGCAGTGGCACCTGCTGGACGACCCCGGCCTCAAATACCAGTTTTTGGCCCGGTTCGACCGGGAGATGATCGCCCGTATCGACGATTCCGGTCTGCTTGCGGCGGGTGCGCCCGAGCTGCTGTGGGAGCATGATGACCACAAAATTCTGGCCTTCATGCGCGGCGGATGGATCTTCGCATTCAACTTCCATCCACACCGCTCGTTTCCGGACTATGGCATTCCCGCACCGGCCGGCATCTACCGGATGATTCTGAACACCGACGACGCCGACTTCGGCGGCCATGGGCGCTTGACACCGGATCAGGGCCATACGACACAAGCCGACGACACCCATCCGCGGGGTGCACGGCTGTATCTCTATCTTCCGTCACGCACGGGATTGATTCTGCAACCGAGCGCATTGAAAGGAGCATTATGAAAGGGATAGGCCGGCTCAGTCGGTTGGGGTGGGTGTATGTATTGTCCGTGTTCTGCATGGGATGTGCCACGGCATCAGGCATCGAAAGCCAATCCAGGGATCTGACGATTGTTGACAGCTGGAGCGGGGACTTTCCGGTTGCCCGACTCGATTTGCTGCCCGACGGCCAGCGGGGGTCCCAGGTGGGCTACATCGGTGACAAATCAATCTTTACGGCCGTCTGGCAGGCCTTGATGCCCGGCGAGATGCCGCCAACCGTGGATTTCGAACGCCGCCTGGTCGTCTTCTCGCGCAATGTGAAGTTTTACAACCGAACCAAGATCTTCAAGGTTACCTTAAGCGACGGTGGCGTGGACGTATTGGCTATGGAAAC
>JASFFF010000065.1:0-11352 GCA_050124445.1 Desulfosarcina sp. | reverse complement strand
GCGCCGCCAAAAGGGATCTTGGTTATACGGCCGATGTTTCCATCGATGAAGGAATGAAGCGTTTAAAGGCCTGGTTGGAGAAATCCGCTTTTCCATCGGCCTGAAAAAATGGTATTGAATTGAAGCCTATGCATTGCGCCGAGTTGAACACCAGTGCCGCAGATGACGTATGTGTTCGCGAGGTGGAAATGCCCAATTTGCTGCAACTGCCGGACCAGTAAGCGTTTACAGGGTGCCGTAGATGGGCGGCACCGGGCACGCAGATGGTTTGGTCATACGTCAAGTGTCCGGTAACAATACAGATGCGGTGCCCTGTGAACGCTTACCAGATGACCGTCGCGTCAAGGACCACCCGCATGGGAATGGATTGAATGTCCGGCCAACCGCCGGAAAGGCAAACGCACATCCATGCGTCAGGGTCGCGGTTGTTCGCGGGTGTGACGCACTCGGTGTGAAAACGACCCATCACGAGTCTAACAAAGGAGCGTAGCTGTGGAACTGACCGATCTTCTTCCGCTTGAAAAGTGGGCTGAACTGGAAAACGAAATCCATTCACAATCCGGACTGGAATCCAATGTCTTCAATACGGATGGCATCCGCATCACCGAAAACAAGGTGTGGGTCAACCGACTCTGCCCAGCCATCAAGGCCACGGACAAAGGCCAAGCGTTCATTTGCGCGGTGGCCCACATGAATTTGGCCAACCAGGCCAAGGATGAAATGCGGGCGGTGATCGAGGCGTGCGACGCTGGACTGATGAAAATCGTGGTTCCGATTGTCGTGGATGGTGAATACATTGGTGCCGTCGGGGCGTGCGGCCTGCTGCCCGCCGACGGTGAAGTGGACGCGTTTCTGGTAAACAAGATAACCGAGATCGAGGAGGTGGTGGTCGAAGAACTGTGCGAAGACCTGGGTGTCATTGAAACCAATTCAGCCGAGGAAGTGGCTCAATTCATCTGGGAAAAAATCGAAGCCATCGTTTCAAAAGCCTGATTTGTCAAGTGATTGACCACTTGCAAGCCGGTGTTCGATGCAACGGTTCAAAAAAGAACTGGAAAACACCCAATCGTTCTTTCGGAACAACTGCCGAGGGGGTCTTATGGCTGACCGGCGTGCGCAACTCATCGCCAATCTTGAGAAAAATGCAGACCATTCAGTTGCCTTCTTTCAATCATTGAACCCTGGCGCCCTTGAGATGCAGGTATACCAGGAAGGCGCAGGTTGGACGGTTAAACAGGTCTTGGCTCATTTTATTACCATCGAGCAATCCATGCATTGGCTCTTCGAGAATATTCTCGACGGTGGTCCCGGCTCACCCGAGGATTTTGACGTTGAACGATTCAATCGTACCCAGCCGGTCAAATTGGACGGCCTTTCGTTCGATGAGCTGATCCATCGATTTGTATCCGTGCGTCAAGAAACGATTTCGATCGTTAAGGGGATGTCCGAAGATGATTTAGATCGTGAAGGCCGGCATGTCTTTCACGGCCATGGCACACTCGAGCGTTTCATTCGCTGGGCATATGAGCATGCCCGCATTCATGAAACCGACATCCGCAAGAAACTGAAAAAAAATGAATGTCCTTCGGCATATTGAGTTTAGGCCAACCGATACTTAAATTTAAACTTGATTATATTTGAGAGCAACAGAGCCCGTCTGATTTCCAGGAAGGAGATCAACATGAAAGTGTTTTTGATCTTGATAACATTGGCTTTCTGCACCCACTGTACCGGAAAGCAACCGCCATCAGCCAATCAGTCGGCTGGATCCAGGGGTACCGGGACGGCGGATAGCCTCAATCAGCAGGCCGACGCTGTCAGCGCGCCAAAAAACACCGTAAACCAGCGAGCAACCATCGATCCGGAAACCGGAGCCTTGATCGCCCGGCCACAAAGCGACGAAACGGCCACTGATGCGTCCGCTTCGGCAGAAACGCTGTCGGGGCCCACGGCCGGTGACGATGCCGAACAATTGGAAGAAATGCCAAGCCCCGTAGCGGGCGGCGGAATGATGATCGATCTGAAAGGCCGCTTTCGCAACCCCATTAGCGCTTCCGTAGGGGCCGACGGCAAAACGAGCATCGCCCACCCTGCCGAAAACAAGATGGAGTAGCATGATGTCGGTTTTCAATTCATTGTTGATCAAGCTGAGCATCGCCGCCTGGCTGATGATTGCAGTGGGATCACCGGTACTCAGCCATGCTCGGGCAACCTTAACTATCCTTATCCTTGACGGTGCGAACGAGGGATTCAATGCGTTCGACTTGCCCGATCCAGCCTCAACCGCCGGCGGCAACGCTGGTGCCACCCTTGGCGATCAGCGCCGGATCGCTTTCTTGTTCGCCGCCGACAAATGGGCCAACATACTTTTCAGCGATGTGCCGATCAGGGTCGAGGTCAAATTCGACCCACTTGCCTGTGCGGCCACAACGGCCAGTCTCGGCGCGGCTGGAACAAACACCGTGCACCGCGATTTTATCCGGGCCCAGGTATCCAACACGTGGTATCCGGCGGCGCTGGCCAATGCCATAGCGGGTGTCGATCTGTCGCCGGGCACCAGTGACATCAACGCCACCTTCAACAGCACCCTTGATGATGGCAGTTGCTTATTTCCTAAAATTTGGTACTACGGCCTGGATGGCAATCCGCCTCCCAATGCCATCGATTTTGTCAGCATTGTGTTGCATGAACTGGGTCACGGGCTGGGTTTTCAGACATTCGTGAATTTAAGCACGGGTGAAAAACTTGGCGGAATCGACGACATTTTCATGCTGTGGCTCGAAAATCATACCACCGGGCTGCTCTACCCAGGCATGACCAACGCCGAGCGCGTAACGGCAAGCATCGACACCGGCAACCTGCACTGGGTCGGACCCAATGGTATTGCCGATAGTGCCGGATTGACATCGGGCCGCCATCCCAGCGGGCACGTGGAGATGTATGCGCCCAATCCGCTGGAACCCGGATCCTCGGTGTCCCATTTCAGCACCTCACTGACCCCGGATGAGCTGATGGAGCCCTCCTTTACCGGAGCAAACCATGACGTAGGGCTGGCTCGAGCCGTAATGGCGGATATTGGGTGGCGGACTGCGATAGCCCTGCAAACGGCACCCTCGGTGGCACCGGCCACAGATGGCGGCGGCGGTGGAGGCGGCTGCTTTATTTCCAGCACCGCCGGTGGGACTTCAGCGCTCCTTAGCCCTGCAAGTGGTGCGACCACCATCGGGTCTTCGGCGCCGGATGCCACCATTGGCCGGGGATCGTTTTGACAACAGCTTACAATGAATCAAATAAGCTGAGAATTCTGCACGTATTGAGTCAGCGCCCCGATTCCACCGGCAGCGGCATCTTCCTCCAGGCCATGCTGCGCGAGGCATCCAAAAACGGGCATACCAACTTTGTGGTCGCCGGCATCCAGCCGGGGGACCATCCGCAACTGGCCGGCATCGATGGCGACCATTGCCGTTATGTGGTTTTCGGGGGCAAGGACCTGCCGTACCCCATTGCAGGCATGAGCGACGTCATGCCGTATGCGAATACGCGTTTCAGGGATCTTTCCCAGGATGATCTGGCAGACTACGAAGCCGCCTTTAGGCATCATCTTGAGACAGTCGTAGCTGGTTTTCAGCCGGACATCGTTCACAGCCATCATTTGTGGATCCTTACCTCGTTGATCCGCCGATTGTGGCCGCAAATCCCCTTGGTTGCCACCTGCCACGGCACCGACCTGCGACAATTCCAAAATTGCCCCCATCTGCGACTACGCGTGCTGGCCGGCTGCCGTGACTTAGATGGGGCCATGGCCTTGAGCAGTCAACAAAAGAAAGAGATCGAGCAGCTTTACGGCCTTCCCCGGCAACGGGTGCATGTTGTCGGGGCGGGATACGATGAAGACCGTTTTTTTCAGGCAGTCAAACCGAAACCGGCTCCTGTGCGCATCGTCTATGCCGGAAAACTGTGCCGGGCCAAAGGCGTGCCCTGGATGCTGCGGGCATTGTCGACCATCGCGTCGCCTGAATGGCACCTGGACCTGGTCGGTGGCGGCAGCGGTGAAGAACATGCGCAATGCATACGAATGGCCCAAGAGATGGGGGCAAGGGTCCACGTTCATGGTGCGGTCAACCAGCGTCGCTTGGCAGAAATCATGGCCCATTCGCATGTGTTCATCTTGTCGTCTCTCTTCGAGGGGCTACCACTGGTGGTATTGGAAGCCCTGGCCAGCGGATGCCGGGTGGTCGCCACGGACCTGCCGGGGGTAAGGGCGATTTTGGCGGGGGTGCAGGCTGATTATATCGAGCGGGTCAAAATGCCGCGTTTGGTCGGTCTGGATCAGCCGGTGGCTGCCGATGAGCAGCGATTCGAGCTGGACATGGCCCATGCTGTCCAGCGACAACTCCAAAGGGCCATCGATCAACCCGATATCGATCTGACGGCCTTGGCTGAAATGATGGCCGCCGCTACCTGGAGCGGGATATTCGAACGGGTCCAACGAATTTACAAATTAGTGCTAAAGTAAACCTGCAGATACCATATGTAGTATTTGTTTTACCTTATGGCTACCATGCATGGTATATCAGGCCATTCACCCGCTGACTGCCGATGCGTCAGATGCGCTCCATATCGAACTCTTCAAAGCCATACCAGAATCCGGTTTGTCCCACGTGATCCAGTTCAAACTGAACCGCCTCGACATGGTTGTCCTCGATCTCCAGAAAACGGGCAAACATGGGGCGGTACGCATCCGCTACCTGATCGACCAGTTCCCTGTAGAATCGGCTGGTCTCGACTTCCATCTCCAGAGCCCGCGAGAGCATCTGCTGTTTCAATCCACGGGAATCCTGATTGATTGTCGATTTCAGCGCACCGGCTTCCCGCTGGATGGCACTTTTATCCGGAACAATCGAAGCCAGCCTGGCGATTGTGATCTGTCCCCGGCGCTGCCATTCATCGAGCCGACTTTCCAGGTAATCCACGTGGCGCTGCTCGTCGTCGGCCAGTGCCTGGAAAATCTTTTTGCCGGCCGGCTCATCGGTGCTCTCGACCGCTTCGAGGTACAAATCCCTGATTCGGTTTTCGAAGGCCAAAGCGGATTTAATGGCTGTCTCCAAATTCATGCTATCCTCCCGTTTATCATTTTTTGGTTTTCAGTCGGGTGGGGATTACGCACACCGGTATGGGTCGCATCTTATGCTGGTTGATTCGGTTGAATTTCCTGTAAATGGCCAATACCCGACGCTGTCTGGCATCCAATGCCCCTTCGTCGCCTGGATCGGCCTCAAAGCCCATGGCCCACTCCAGCTCATCGTAGCTGGCCCCGATCTGGTGCTCGTCGGACCGGTTGTCATTCCACAAGCCGTCGGTGGGCGGGGCCTGGATGATCGACTGTGAAATACCCAGGGACACCGCCAGGGCATAAACCTCGGATTTGAGCAGATCGGCAATGGGTGACAAATCCACCCCGCCATCGCCGTACTTGGTGTAAAATCCCACCCCGAAGTCCTCGACTTTATTCCCCGTGCCGACCACCAGCATGCGGTGGTGGGTGGAAAAGCCGTAGAGCGCAAGCATACGCAGCCGGCTGCGGGTGTTGGCCATGCTCAGATCATCCTGGATTTCAGCGGGAAGCGTCGCCTGGATGGAGTTGAACGCCGCTGTAAGATCCACAGTCACCCCATCCACGTTGCTATAGCGTGATGTGAGCCACTGGATGTGGTCTGTCGAGCGGCTCACCTGATCCAGCGCCTGCAAAATAGGCATGTTCAATGCTTTGACCGGAAAACCGGTCAAGGCGCACAGAGTCGATGTCAGTGCCGAGTCGACGCCGCCCGACACGCCGACCACGAAGCCGTGAAGCCCCGATCGTTCTAAATACCTGCCGAGCCAGCGTACAATATGGTCGACAACCGCTTTGGTCTTCATCTGACACTCCCTTCGTTTCGATGGGACCGGGCTATCCACTGTGCCGGGTGCCGCCGATGTCCCTGCCTACCGGGAATTGTCGTCGCCGGGTAAATGCTTTGCAGGATCTCCCGGTCAAGCGACCGGCCGGAATCATTTTTCGGGTTCGATAATCAGTGTATCGGCAACCAGTTCCCACAGATACTTGACCGTCAGATCGTCCATGTCGTATGCCGCCTTGATGTTATTGATCTGGCCGTGGCAACTGTGGCAGGGCAATACCAGCATGCTGGCCCCGGTGTCCCGAATCTGTTTCATTTTTCGGCGTCCGTAGAACACCCGTTCTTCGTTGTAACCGGTGGTCAAGGTGCCGCCACCGCCACCGCAGCAGGTCTGAAGCAGCCGGTTGGGATGCAGGTCGACCCAATCATCCAGGCACTGATCCAGGATCCAGCGTGGCTCTTCGAAATAACCGTGGCCAAAGCGTTTATGGGCCCGACGACCGTAGTTGCACGGGTCATGATAGGTGGCGCGCACATTCAAGCGGTGTTTGTCCAGCCGAATGCGGCCCTGTTTGATGTAATCGATGAGCAAGTCGAATACGGTGACCGTGTTGAATTCTGCCAGCGCTTCGGGAAACCATGTTTGCAGACCATACCTGGTCGCCAGATAGGCGTGCCCTCACTCGGGCCATAAAAGCGTATCGATTTCCAGGCGCCGCATGTTGTCGACAATGCGGCCGGCCATGGTTTTCATGGCCGCGTCATCACCGGTGAAATAGCCCCAGCTGGTGCCTTCCCAATTGTCCGACGCCACGGTCCAGTCCTCTCCGGCGGCGTGAAAAATTTTCCACCACGGCTTCAGATCTTCTGTGTGGGTATTGACCAGTTTGTTGTGGATGGTGGTCAGCAACCGGGCGCCGCGCTTGTCAATGGGAACCTGAAAGTCTTCGAAGCCCGGTTCTTCGGTGATCTCCTCGGCGACATCCTCCAGGATGAAA
Source organism: Desulfosarcina sp. (assembly GCA_050124445.1). Classification (GTDB taxonomy): domain Bacteria; phylum Desulfobacterota; class Desulfobacteria; order Desulfobacterales; family Desulfosarcinaceae; genus Desulfosarcina. Next base: position 4,454 of record JASFFF010000065.1, on the reverse strand, counting down.
ATGAAGTCCTCTTTGGGTAGGGACAGGTTGTTACCGGTTTCCAGCGCGGCGCGAAGCCCTTTGTACAAAACCCCCGGCACCTTATCGCCCGGACGCAACGACCGGATACGGCGGGTGATATCGGCGATGTCAATGCCCATGGGACAAATTTGCTCGCACTTGCCGCACATGGTGCATATCCAGGGCCAGCGGGATTGGACGGCCGGTTCCAGCAACCCCAAAGAGACCATGCGCACCATTTTTCGGGGATCGAAGTCATCCACCCCGGCCACTGGGCAGGCACTGGCGCACATGGCACAGGTCAGGCACACATCTTGGTCGTAGGGCCACTGATTGCAACAATCCCGGTTACCGTCTTCCAAGTTGATGGGTGGGTCGGGAGCCATGAAGATTTTCCTTATGTGAAATGGGGTCATGCACCGACGGTCAACATCTGGCAAACAATGGCACATGGACAGAAGGCAGGCCTGCCCCCTGTCATGCGCTGTCGAGGTTCTGGATGTCCGTGGCAAACGCGTCGACCACGGCGGCAAATTCAGCATCCATGTTGGCCGCCAACGGGACCAAGCGCAACCGCTCACCGTTCACACCGGCAGCAATCAACAGCTGCCTGACCGAATCTGCCCGTTGATGGGCCAAGCGACAGCCGTTATCCGAACGACAATTGCCGTTGTGGCAGGGGCATACCATCACCCCGTCGACACCGGACTCGAAAGCGGCCAACAAGTGGCGGCTGGCAATGCTGCCGCCGCAGGGCACCTCGACGAAGCGCACCCCCACGGGCAGGCGGCGACCCATTTGTTGCGCCTGGGCAAACGCGCTGCCTGCCGATCGGGCGCATCCCAACACCAGGATCCTGGAATCCGGTACCGCCTTTTCGTCGGTGATGGCCGGCGGTCGATACACCCGGTCGATCTGATTCTCGATCTGCGTTCCCGTCGTCTCAATGGCATGCGCCGGACAGCCCGCCAGGCAAATGCCACAGGCCTGACACGCCGCAGCGTCGACGGTGACAGGAGGACCGATCGCGATGGCCGCATGGGGGCAGAGCCGATAACAGGTCAGGCAGCGCACGCAGTGATTGCGTTGGATGGTCACCGCGGGTAGATGTGGCCTGTCCCGATCCTGTAGGAACGCCAGTACGGCCAAGCTGACCTGATCGGCATCGGCCATCTGTTGGTCAGTTGCGAAAACGCCCCTGGCGCCTCCGGCTGCAAAGATGCCGCGGCGGTTCGTGGTATGGCTCATCAGGCGCACATTGTCGCCTTGGGCAAATCCGCTGCCGTCTGGGTCGATACCTAAATGCTGCGCCAGCGCAGGCAGGTGTGCTGCGGGGCCAACCGTCTCATCCACCACGATCCAGTCGACTCCCAGCCTGACGGGTATACGGGTCAGTTCATCCACGCAGGCAATGCCGAAACGATGGTCGGCGTCGGTCGTGATGATAGTGGGGTCGCCATCGCTGAATTTGAGAAACACCGTGCCACACCCCTTGGCCTCCTGAACCTTTGCCTCGGCACCCGACGCGGACACGTTGAGGTTGCCGGTCATAAAGTAGGTGGCAACGCCCCGCTGCTGCTGTAGTTGGCAGCAAGCATCCAGCATCCGTTTGCTAACGGACGGGTGGGTCTCGATCTGCCAACCGCACAAGAACACCACGGTGGTGTTGCCCGTGAACGGCAATTCGCTATCGGCTGCCTGCAAGATGGCCTCCAATGCCGAAATAGCCATCAGGCCAGGCCCGGGTGTCAACCCATAGGCGTTGAAATTGGCCGTCTGACGGTGATCGTCGGCGACAACGATGGCGCGCACGGTTTGATCGATCCGTTCCTGTCCGATTCTCAACTGAAGGCCGAATTGACCGGCAAAACCACGGCTGTGGATCAATTCTGCCCCTTGAAGCCATCGTGCACCACCAGGGGATTCATCTCCATCTAGCGGGGTATCGGCCGCTGCCAGCCAGGCGTCCAGTCCATGATCGGTAAGATTAACGGCGATTTTTCGGGCGCAGACGCCGCCACCGAAGATCATCACGGCAGGTGCCCCGGATGGGTGGGTTAAATCCTTGTGACTGGGTTTGTCCATATCGGCTTGTCTCACATCTCGTTCAGCGCCCACCCGCATGGCGAGTTCAGTCAATTGACGGCCAACGCGCGGCAAGGGCAAAGGACCGTCGGTGCATCAGTGGCTGCGGCTGTTACCGGGTGCGGGGCACACGGCTTGAACCGCAACAGCGAGTGCTAACCCCGCCGCTTGCGGCGGGGTTAGCGAGCGAAACAAAAAAATAGACCTAATTCCTTACGGTCGAAGATTCCTCGCAGCTTGCTGCGAGGTTCTTCAATCCAACCAAACAAAAGCAATCAGACAGGGTCAGGGTCCTGTCTCGACCACGCCCAAGAAGCGAACCAGATCATAAACACTTTTTTCGGCGCTGCTCACGCTTTCGGCGATACTCATGGGTCCCGTGACCGCCCCGGCGGTGAAAATACCCCTATTGGAACGGTAGCCGTGAGAAGACACAAATCCATGCTCATCCAAGGGTAGTTGGAGATTCTGGGCCAGGTTTTTGGTGGTTGTAGACGGTATCAGACCAACAGACAGCACCACGACGTCAAACAGCGCCTCGGTTGCGGAGTTGGTATGCGGATCGAAATAGATCACCTCCAGCGCATCCGCGGCGGTTCTGCTGATCTCACCTGGAATGGTCCGGATCATGTCCAGATTGTCACGGGCATGGTCATAAAAGCAGTTGAAATCTCTGCCGAATGTTTGAATATCGATGTAAAAAAAGCAGATCTGCACCGCTTCCTGGCGAAACTGAATCAACCGGGCCATGCGCATGGATGACCCGCAACAGATAGCGGAGCACCAATTATGTTTCAGACTGGCGTCCCGGCTGCCCACGCACTGGATGAAGGCCATGCGCTTAACCGGACGGCCGTCAGACGGACGCTTCAAACAGCCGTGTGCCCTCAGCATCCGTTCGGCCTCCAGGCTGGTGATCACGTTGGGAAACTGCCCATAACCATAGGGCTTTTCCACAGGATGGTAAGTTGAAAAACCGGTTGCCAGCAATACCGCATCCGCCCGGATGGAGGCTGCTTCTTCAATCGGTTCGGCCTTCTTGTGCGATGAATGGTAGGTAAAATTTACATGGTAGGGTGGTTTTCCGGATATCGATGCGATCTGCGTGCCGGTATAGAGGGCGACCTGGGGATGGTCGATGGCCCGCTGCAGTTTATCCTCGGCCATACAAGCGCCGCATTTGACGCAGGCATCCGTGGCCTTGCAGCTGAGTTGAATGGCGTGACCGCCGGGAACATTAGATTTTTCCAGCAGCGAGACCTGCACACCCCAGCCGGCCAGGGCTTCTGCGGCGGTAAGTCCGGCCACACCGGCTCCAATGACGGCAACGTGCTTGCGGGAGGTGTTCACGATTAATCTCCACCGTTTTGAGCAAAACCATCAAATACAGCCAGATGTTCCGCAGGTCAAGCCCGTGAATGAAAAACTTTGCCGCATGCGACGGTGAATACGCTCCCTGTTGCGGTTCAATCCGGCAGCAAATCATAGAAATAACGCATCACGTCGCTACGGGTGATGATGCCAATAATCTGCCCGCCATCCACAACAGGCAGTCGGCCAATGTCATGGCGCACCATCGTGCGGGCGGCTTGAATGGGGCTGCTTCCGGGTTGGATGGTGACCACTCGGTTGTTCATGAATGCTTTGACGGGCGCATTGAGTTGCCTCTTCTTGCGGATTTTTTGGAAATCACGTCGGGAGATAACGCCCACAAGGCGCCCATGATCCACGACAGGCAGGCCGGTGCACCCGCGCTGGCGCAAGATCTTGGCCGCATCAGTCATTTTGAGCGTGGGCGGAACCGAGCAAACAGGAAAGGACATCAGGTCGCTGATTTGCACCGACGATTGCTGGTTGCCTTCGATGAGATCGACGATCATCTGTTGGGCAACGTGAGGATTGACCCCTTTCAGGATGGCACTGCCGGCACCGGGATGCCCGCCGCCGCCCAGGCTTTTCATCAGCACCCCCACGTCCACCCCTTCATTGTCGCTGCGGCCAATGACCATGCATTTGGGTTGGCCATTTTTATCGCTGCTCACAAACAGACCAAAGGCGGCATCCACATTGACGATATCTCGGTACATGCGCACCACCAGCGCCAGGTTGCCCACGTGTCCGTCAATTTCAATTCTGCTGAAGCTCAGCGTATACCCGTTTATTTTCAATCGTTTTGGGCGCTTAAGCATTTCGAAGAGCACATTTTTCTGCTTCTCACCGTATGCGGGCCGTAGAAATTTGGCCACCAAGGCGAGGTCTGCCTTGCGGTCCAACAGCCAGCCGGCAGCATAGGCATCTTCGGGGGTGCAGGAAGCAAAGGTTAGGTTGCCGGTATCCTCATACAGACCGGTAAGGAATAGCGTCGCCTG
>JASFFF010000064.1:0-11366 GCA_050124445.1 Desulfosarcina sp. | reverse complement strand
CAAAAAACTATCGAGCAAATCAAAGGGATTGTAAGCAAGGATTTAAGTGATTTTAGGGGCAAGCTTGAAGCGCTAGCAGAAAATAAGCTGGAATAAAAAGTTGTTGAAAATTTCAAAATTTTTTTTTGACCTGTGTGGATGAATAAATGACAATATCCAGGCCACAGGTCCTGAAAAAATAAATTTGATGCGACGCCTATTTCTTAATTTGGAAACGGCAACGGTGTATAAGCCGTTGCCGTTTCAGCAATTATTCACCTATATTAACGTTGTGAATATCCAGAAAGATTTTCCACTCATCTCGGTCAACAATGCCGTCAGCGTTCGTATCGATCATGTCATATCCGGCACGCCATTTTTTTGTTTGTGGCCCGATAAATTCCTCAAACGTCAGCTCAGCGTCGTTATTCGTGTCCAATTCGCTCATATTCCAACTACCCATTTTGCAGCCATAGCCATGATAGTGGTGACTGGCAATACCCAACGCAGGAATGATCAAAGCCAGTGCAGCAGTAAAAATGATTATCTTTTTAATTGTCATGACAACCTCCATTTCATCAATGTTTAATTTTTGTCTAACTTGTGTCACGTCCAAATGATAACTTCAACAGCGGCATTGTCAATAGGTGCGGCCGTTGCTTCTATTCCGGCCCCTCATAGATAAAGCGGCGGTGGAGAGCTGTTCATTTGATTGCAGGCGTGCTACCATCATTTGACTTGTATTCTTGCTTATGGAAAAAATTTATTCATCAAGTGGGTAGGGGTCAATAATTGTACGCTTTGCCAAGCCGCGTCAGCGCAACCGGGCGGGCGGCACGAAAACGGTGGTCTGGAGACGGAGCGCATCCTGGCGCTCGCCATGGTTTCCAACCGCCGGTGGCCCATCCATTGACCTTGTTTCCCCAAACCTAAAATGCTCAAGGGGGCAAACACCATGATTATCATCGGTGAACTGATCAACGCCAGCCGCAAGGCAATTAAAGCTGCCATCGAGGCCAAAGATGCACAGGCCATCCAACAGGTGGCTACCGACCAGGTCGAAGCCGGTGCGAATTACATCGATGTCAACGCAGGAATTTTCGTGGGCAAGGAGTCCGAGTACCTCAAGTGGCTGGTAGAGACCGTACAGGCGGTGACCGACACACCCTGCGCCCTTGACAGCCCGGATCCGGCGGCCATCGAGGCGGCCTTGTCTGTGCATCGGGGCACGCCCTTGATCAACTCCATCAGCCTGGAAAAGGAGCGCTACGACAAGCTGCTACCCATCATCGCCGGCACGGATATGCCGGTGATCGCCTTGTGCATGAGCGACGCAGGCATGCCTCAGACGGTGGCTGACCGAATTAAAATCGCCGACGAACTGGTGGACGGTCTGGTCAAGCACAATGTTGCCGTAGCGAATATCTTCGTGGATCCACTGGTGCAACCGGTGTCGGTCAACAACACCTTCGGCATGGAATTTATCAATGCCATCGAAAAGATTGTCGATCTCTATCCGGGGATCCACACGGCCTGCGGCTTGAGCAACATCTCCTACGGATTGCCGGCCAGGATGTTCATGAACCGCACCTTCATGACCATGGCCATCGCCAAGGGACTTGACGGGGCGATTGTCAACCCCCTGGACCGGAGTATGATGGCAGCGATCATCGCTGCCGAGGCCTTGGCCGGCCGGGACAACTTTTGTATGAACTACCTCAAGGCGTTTCGGGCCGGCATGTTCGACCCAAGCTGAGCATTTTACTATTGGGCCGAATCTATCAGCAGTCATGTTTGCAAGGCCCAAATTTCGTAAGGCCCGTCAAGAGATCGGGCGTTGACAATCATAAAATGGGAGAAGAGACAATGAATTCCAAGGGTCTGAACGGCGGCATCTACCAGCCCTTGTCGCCACAGGGCATCACTGCGATCCATGACGCGTCCCTGACCATTCTTGAAAAGACCGGAATTACCTACGAAGCCGGTCTGGAAGAGACGGTGGACATGCTGGCTGCCGCCGGTGCCACGGTGGATCAACATGACAAACGCATCCGTTTTCCGCGCCAAATGATCCTCGAACGGGTGGCCCAGGCACCGTCCCGAGTGATCTTATATGCCCGTGACGGAAAATATGATCTGGATTTGACCGAGGACAAGGTTCACCTGGGCACCGGTGGTGCCGCCGTCAAGATTCTCGACCTGAACACCGGACAGCCTCGACCGTCGACCCTCAAGGATCTGTATGAAATCGGACGGCTGGTGGACAAGTTGGACCATATTCATTTTTTTCTGCGACCCTGCATCCCCACCGATATCCCCGAGGCCGACTACGACGTGAACATGTTCTACGCCTGTCTAAAGGCCACGGGTAAGCACGTGATGAGCGGCGTCAACGATGAGGCCGGGTTGCACCGGATCATCGAGATGGCCGCCATGCTGGCCGGCGGAAAGGAGCAATTGCGGGAGCGGCCGTTCATTTCGGTGATCACCTCATTTGCCATTTCACCGCTGAAATTGTGTACCCAATCCACCTTGATCATGCAGGAATGCAACCGCCAGGGCATCCCTGTGGCCCTGTCGGCCGCACCCATGTCCGGTTCAACCAGTCCCATGACCATGGCCGGTACGCTTGCCCAACTGCATGCTGAACAATTGGCCGGCATCACCATCTGCCAGCAGACCCAGTCTGGCGCCCCTCTGCTTTACGGTGGCATCCCCGGCATGGCCAACATGGCCACCATGGGCTATCTGGGCGGTGGTGTCGAATGCGGTATGATGAATGCCGCCATCCACCAGCTGGCCGCCCACATCCAGGTGCCCAATTACAACTCAGCCGGTTTGTCCGACTCCAAGCTGCCCGATGCCCAAGCCGGGTGGGAAAAGGCCATGACCATTCTGCTGGCCGCCATGGGTGGGTCCAACTATATGCATCACAGCGCCGGTATGCTCGAGTCTATGCTGACAGTGGCTCACGAGCAATACGTGATCGACGACGAAATCATCGGTATGGCCTGCAAGGTGCTTAAGGGAATCGAGGTCGATGGCGATCATCTTGCGCTCGAGGTGATCGACAGCGTTGGTCCGGCCGGCAATTACATGATGTCGCCGCACACGATGAAGTATATGCGCAGCGAGTACTTCCAGGGTAATGGGGTCACCGACCGCAAGATCCGCGACCAATGGGAACAGGATGGATCGATGGACAGCCGTGAGCGGGCCAAGACCATTGTACGAAAAATCTTGGATGCCGACGAAACAGTGAATATTCCTCCGGAGGTCGATCAGGCCATCTGCAATAGGTTCACCATCTTATTGAGGTAAGGGATTGCTAGTGGGGCAACTGACCCGACATGCCATCGATTTCGCCTTGAACACCCAGTGGGGGGATCTGCCGTCCACGGTTCAACACCAGGCCAAACGCTGTTTGATGGACACCCTGGGCGCCCTGATTGCCGGCACCCAGACACCGGTGGGCGGCATCGTACGTCAAACCGTCCTGACGCAGTTCGGCGGCGATCAAGCGACCCTCCTGGTATCCGGCGAGCGCGTGTCGGCAGCTGGCGCCGCCCTGGCCAACGGCTTTGCCGGCAATGCCCTGGACATCGATGACGGTTACCGCAACGTCAAGGGTCACCCTGGCGCCTGTGCCCTGCCGCCGGTGCTGGCAGCGGCCGAACTGGCCGGCGCTTGCAGTGGCCAAAATCTGCTCACCAGCCTGGTCGTTGCCTACGAACTGGGCATCCGCGCCGGGCTGATCCGTCACGCCACCTACACGGTCTACCATTCCTCGGGCAGCTGGGGGGCCATTGCCGGAGCCGCCGCCGCCGGCAGGCTGCTGGGGCTATCCCCTCGGCAGATGTTTCACGCCATGGGCAGCGCCGAGTACCATGCCCCCATCGCCCCCATGATGAAAGGCATTGATACACCCTCCATGGGCAAGGACAGCATCGGTTGGGGCTGCATGGTGGCCATACTGTCGGCCCTGGCGGCCCGAGATGGCTTTTCCGGTATTCGGCCCTTGTTCGAAGAGGCACCGGAGGAGAAGTGGGTGACCGGCCTGGGGCGACACTGGGAAATCCTCAATCTTTATTTCAAACCCTACGCCGCCTGTCGCTGGGGGCAACCGGCCATAGCCGGTGCCTTGAAGATCGTCCGTGAGCATGGATTGCATCCAGACCACATTCGACGCATTCGGGTACGCACTTTCGAGGCGGCCACCCGGCTGCCCAACGGCCATCCCCGTGACACGGAGGAGGCCCAATACAATCTGGCTTTCCCGGTGGCTGCGGCCCTTTTGGACGGTGAGGTGGGTCCGGCACAGGTCCTGCCGCCGCGCCTGCATGATCCGGAACTGCGTTCATTGTTGGACCGGGTCTCTACGGAAGTTGCCCCCGAGTTCGAGGCCGAATTCCCGGCCAAGGCACCGGCCGAAGTCGTCGTGGAGACCACATCCGGAGACACCTATCCTTCCGGCCGCATCGAAGCGTTGTGGGAACCCCCACACACATTGCCCACGGATGAGGAGTTGGAGCAAAAATTCCGCTGGCTGACCAGTCCGGTGCTTGGTAAGATGAGTGCCGAAACACTGGCTGGGCAGATCTGGGCTGCCGATCGATGGGCGTTCATCGATCCAATCATCGCCGGATGCCGAGCCGATTTCAAGTAGTGCGCCATCGCAGCAACGGCTGTTGACCCTGTCACCCGAGAAAAGGGCCCCTGCCATGAAAGTGCGAATCTACCAGACCGACCCGATTCTGCTGGATGTAAAAACCAACCTTGAAAACGTCATCCAAAAGATAGAAACCGCCCGGACCCAAGGCGTCGAATTGGTGGTTTTTCCCGAATTGTCCCTGACCGGTTACTTCGTGCGCGAGCGCTACCACGAGGCCGCTTTGCGCCTGGACACCCCGGAAATCCAGAAACTGGTCAAGGCGACGAAGGGGACGGCAGCCGTGGTGGGATTCATCGAAGAGTCCCAGGCCATGAATTTTTACAATTCGGCACTGGTGGCCGTGGACGGCGAAATCCTCTTCGCCTACCGCAAACTCAACCTGCCCAACTACGGCGTATTCGAAGAGCGCAAAATATTTTCCAGCGGCAAACACATCCGGGTGTTCAAGCTCAAGGGGCTGACCGTCGCGCCATTCATCTGCAACGACCTGTGGCATCCCTCCTTGCCCTATCTGGGCATCACCCAGAAGGCCGACATTTTCATCACCCTGTTCAACTCTTCCCGGGGATCCATGGGTGACGAGTTCTCCAACATTGAAAGCTGGAACATCATCAACCGCTTCTACTCGCGGGTGTTTGGCGTATACAACCTTTGCGCCAACCGCGTCGGCTGCGAGATATTCGAAGATCTACGGGCCGACGATAGCGAGCCGTCCAACGACGCGCCGGACGAATCCATCTCGACGATTGACGACAACCCGTTCCGCTTCTGGGGCGGCAGCGAAATCATCGACCCATTCGGTCAGGCCATCGTCACGGCGGCCCTTTTTGATCCGGATACCATTAGCGCGGAAATATCCCGGGATTTGATTCGCAGAAAGCGGATTGCGCTGCCTTATCTGCGCAACGACGATCCCTTTTTCACCCATCGTGAACTGGGGCGGATCCTCTACGGCACAAAGATCACCAAGTAGCGGCGGCAACCCTAACAGACCCATATGAAGGCGACCGACAATCATGCCCTTTTGAATGTCGCCTGCGGATTGCTAGCACTTAAGAACCTTTTCCGCCATCAATTGGCTGTGCACACTTGCCTTCAGGGACCGATCCGGCTACTATGGTTTCCTCTGATTTATTGTCCAGATCATCCCGTCATCTATTGTTTTCCAGGAGGTTGGCATGCTTATGAACACCCGCGATGCGTATGGTTGGATCGCTCGACTGTTGCACTGGTTGGTTGCCGCGCTGGCCATAGGGATGCTTCTGGGCGGCAGTGTCATGGCGATATTGCCTTCCGGCAGCTTAAAATCTTTCGTGATCGGCATACACAAATCAACCGGTGTCATCATTTTGCTGACCATGATCGTGCGTCTCGTCTGGCGCGCCAACAATCCTGTCCCGCGGCCCCTTGGTCCGAACCCGCTGCTGAACTATGTCGCTCACCTGTTGCACATCACCTTCTATATTTTACTGATTCTTCAACCGTTGGCGGGTATTCTCATGTCGCAGGCCTACGGGTATTCCGTTGCCGTGTTCGGGTTGTTCACTCTGCCGCCCTTGGTTTGGCAAAGCGCCGCGTTGGGCGCATTTTTCGGCAAGGTCCACACGGTGGTTGCGCTGATGCTCGTGGTGACAATTGTCGTTCATGTCGCTGCGGCGCTGAAGCATCATTTTATCGATGGCGACGGCACACTGATGCGCATGGTCAAGGGTCGCTGAACGGCGTAAGCCCCCATTTACCGTCCCACGGTTCGTGCTGGCACGGGCGGGGCTGGTTTCTACCAATGACGGCCGGTGTGCGCGCTGCTACAGGATGGTAGTCGTAAAACCGACTCCAACGGATGCAGCGCCTGCTCCGATCCGGTGGTGACCGGGTATCGCGATGGGGCGTGCGAGCAGGCTGTCTTGGTTGGACGCATGCGCTGCCATGGACCGTTGAGGATAATGAACCGATTTTTCGAACTTTTAATTGCTGTTATTTCGTTTGGTGTCGGCATCGTAACAGGGATAGGTGCGGGGTCGGCTGCCGATCATGCTGTTCAGATGGCGCCCGATCCGCTCAACGCTACCTATTGGATTGCGGGCCAACCGGTCGGTTTGGTGGATGGTCAAAGCGAGTATCCAGCCGCACCCGGATCGGCCATGGCAATTCGCACCGTGATCTGGCGGCAACCCGTGTATGCCGATCTGGACGGCGATGGGGATGAGGATGCTGCACTGGTGTTGGTCCAAGACCCCGGCGGCAGCGGTACCTTTTACTACGTTGCCGCGGCCATCAACATACATGGCCAATACCTTGGGACCAACACCGTTTTGCTGGGGGACCGCATTCATCCAGCGGACATGGCCATACGGAATCATGTACTGGTGGTCGATTACCTTGACCGCCGCCCGGCGGAACCGCTTGGCGCGATACCGTCAGTCAACCGGACCATGGCCCTGGTGGTGCGGCAAGGAGAGCTGTCGCAATCGCTTTTACCGGATGACCGGGAAGCGGTGACCCGAGGGTGGGTGACCATCGGCCATGAGGTGCGTTCATTCAGGCCCTGCAATGGTGAAAACGACTGGTGGCTGATGGGGTCATCACCGGCCTTGACGGCGATCATGGCCGCCTATCGTCAGGTGTTGCCGGACCCAAAGGACTATGGCTCCGTGATTATGCTTCTGTCCGGCCAACCGGTTGACCCCCCGGCCCATGGATTCGGTGCCGACTACGATGGCGCCTTTCTGGCAACCCGTCTGGTACGGGTGATCGCTGACTCAGCGGAAGCGAACGATCCGTATTTAAAATGCTCAAAACAGCGCTGATGCAGTTCAGCCGGCAAGCGCGCTTGACCGCCCGCCAGACAATGGACATTGACACGATAAGGGTTTGCAAATGATTCGTCTTCCTACCCTAAAAGCCAATGACGGCGGCGAAAAGCTTAAAATCTTCGGTCCGGCGATTGTACTGACCATCATCGGCTTTGTTGTCGCCTATCAGTTTGTGTCGCCGGCACCGCCGCGCGCGCTCACCATGGCCACCGGTTCCCCGGCGGGCGCCTACTTTGCTGCTGGTCAGACTTACCGTGAGATGATGGCCCAAGATGGTGTTTCGCTGGAGCTGAAAAACACCTCCGGCTCGGTCGAAAACCTACGTCTGCTGCAGTCCCCATCCGCGGAGGTCGATATCGCCTTTGTCCAGGGTGGTCTGAGCCAATTGGCTGAAACGGACAACCTCGTGGCGCTGGGCAGTCTGTTTTTCGAGCCCATGTGGGTTTTTCAACGCGCCGAAGCATTGATCCAGAAAATGTCAGACCTGCAGCAGCTGCATATCGCCGTTGGCCCGGAAGGAAGCGGCTCACGGGCGTTGACCCTGCAGATGCTGGCGCTAAACGGCATCAACGAAGCCAACTCGCAGATCGTCTCCTACGACAACCAGATGGCTGCCGATATGCTGCTAAAGGGTCAGGTCGACGTGGCTTTTTTTGTGAGCAATTACCGTTCGGCATATATCCAACAGCTATCCCGATCCAAATCGGTGCGGCTGCTTGGGATCGATCGTGCCGAAGCGTATGCCATCCGGTTTCCGTTTCTGCACGTCTTGAAGCTGCCCCAAGGGGTGCTTGATTTACAGGCCAACATCCCCTCCCGGGATTTGATGCTGGTCGCTCCGACGGCACAACTGGTTGCCCGCGCGGACCTGCATCCGGCCCTGATACAGCTGTTGTTGCAAGCAGCCGAAAAAATACACTTCAAAGGCGGTGGGTTCGAAAAGATAGGGCAGTTTCCAACACCCCAACACATCGACTTTCGCCTTAGCGAAGAAGCAGCACATTTCTATAAATCCGGTCCCACCTTTTTGCAGCGGTATCTGCCCTTCTGGGTGGCCAATTTCATTTCTCGTACGATCGTCATGCTGCTGCCGCTGGTGGCACTGCTTTTGCCTTTGTTCAAACTCATGCCGCCTTTGTACCGGTGGCGGATGCGATCGAAGATATACCGCTGGTACAAGACGCTGGAAACCATCGATGCCGAAATTAACAGCGGGGAAATGTCGCAAAGCTTGCAGAAAACCGTTGCCAGACTCGACGATCTTGAGAAAACGGTGGCCCAAATTTCCGTACCGCTGGCTTTCCGAGAAGAGCTTTACGACCTGCGGCTGCACATCGACCTGCTGCGCAAGAAGCTGGGGCGTGGAAAAATAGGCCGGCCGGCCGATGTCTCTGGTGAGGGTGTCCAAATCGACTGAACGAGAGGAATACCCTTGCCAAAGATCTGACCACCTGGCAGATACGTGCCCTGGCGGCGTGGCTGCCGCCAATCAGCTAAACGAGTCTGCACTTGACCCGGATGCAAAGATGGCCATCGCTCCTTGTTTGTCGATTTCAAGACGGTTATCTCGCATTGAAAGTGCCCAGCGATTGCTGCCCTCCATGAAAATCGTTACTCATAGGGTCCAATGTGACTGGCTTGCATGGTGTATCCAATATCGACGTCGGCAGAGCCGTCAACCAGGTACAAATCCTTGACCATCGACTGGACCGAGACAACCCCGGTTACCCACACCGGTTCATACAGCTGTTTGCTTTTATATCCTTTGTTAGCGGGTGTTTTTACGAGAACAATCTGATTGGGTGGCGGCGGGGGGGTATGTATGCAAGCGCCAACATAGGGCACCAGCAAAAATTCGGTCACTTTCAAGCCAGACATTTCCAATGGCAGAACATACCCCGGAAGACGAACCGTTTTACCGTTGAGCTCTCTTACGGCAGCCGTCCGAATTTCTTTTCTCTTGGCCATAACTGTCGTAATATCAATGCCGGCCTCCTTTAACGTGGGCATCGTATCATCGATCTCCTGATAATATTCTTCTGTCTCCGGCCCACGATCGGGCAGGTTTTCGAGCATGTTTATCACCCAGTAGACCAGGTTGCGTTGATCTTCGTCTAAATCTGACAACAGGCCCGCAGACCGAAGATGCGCGGGGACCAAATCGTCCCAGGTTATTTGGCTCACCGGTTCAGCGGCGGCTACAAACAATAGGCTGCTACATGCGATGAGAATGGAAATCAGTATGGTTTTCTTAATGTGAAGGTCCATGGCAATTACCTGTTGCGCCACAATCGGTTGTCCGGGCACAGGTGCACCGTCCTGCCAGTCAATTGATTTATGTTTCGTGCATGATTGTCTTGCAAGACCCCGGTATTAGCCAGTACCAGATGCAACGAAAGCGTGCATTACGATTCAACGCAGAGCACGCCTTCGTAGTGAATCCGGTATTTGGGGTCAGACTTAAATGCTTTTTTTGGTCATCTCCTTGCCGCAGCAATTCAGGGGAACGTTGCAGGCGTCATCTGCTCCAGACTTGCAGGCGCAGGCTTTTTTCACCGCCAATTCCAGACCGCAGGTATGGCAATGATACAGATCACCTTCTTTCATGTCACAGCAATTTGCCATGGGAAAACCTCCTTTGGTTGTTATGCGTGTCAATTGATGGCCCGATACAACGCTTTTCATTTCGTTGGACCTTTTTCGCAAATTATGCAGATGCCGTCAATACAGTCCTCAACCGGTGAGCGCCATTGTTTCCAATAGCAGGCCTGAATCTCTGTCGTATATTAATCATCCACGGCGTATTTTTCACGGGTATTATTCTGGTCACATTCCAAATCAAACAGATTGAAGCCTAATTCCCTCCAGAAGTACCTCTATGGTTGTCAGTGCTTCTGATAACGCCTGTTGGGGGCTTCGCGACTGGGCCACCCACAAAGCGGCCTCGTCCATGGCACCGGATAGTAGATGGGTGAGCGCATCTACTGGCAGGGGCTGGATTTTTTTCTGATCCAGTAGCCCTTGTAGACATGCTCTCAAAAGCCAAAGACCACTGCCCGGTAAATCAAGATCCACTTGGCGGTAGGCGTTCCAGTCAAGCACAGATGGCGCGTCGATGACAACTATCTGTTGCAGTCTGGGGTCGGAACATGCCTTGAGAAACGCCCTGCAGCCTGAAATTAGACTGCGCCAGAGATCGTCCTCGGCATCAGCCTCATCTTCGATGCGCCTTCCGATCTCTTTCTGAGATGCAATAAAGGCAGCGTAGAAGAGATCCTTTTTATCCTTGAAGTGGTGGTAGAGCGCCCCCCTTGTGCAATTGGCCTGGCGCACGATATCCTCGGTGGCTGTGCGGGCATAGCCATTGGTGCTGAACTCCCTTTTTGCTGCAGCGACCAACCGTTCAATGGTTGCCTGAGACTGGGCCGATTTGGTGTTTCTGGTTTTTGGCATTTTGCTCTTTCTTAAAGTTGACATACAGACTGTATGTATTATTGGTTTAATACATACAGTCTGTATGTCATATTTATTTCTATTTCGCAATTCAATAGGAGGCAAAATGAAAATTGAAAGCAGCTATCCAGTGATTTGCACCGATAATTTATCAGCAGCCAGGGCGTTTTACAGTGACTATTTCGATTATGACATCACCTTCGAAACCGATTGGTATATCAGCCTCAAGACGAAAGCTGAGCCTGGTCATGAGCTGGCCCTGTTGGATTATCGCCATTCCAGTCTTCCAGAAGGATTTCGCCAACCAGCCAGGGGTGTGCTTATCAATTTGGAGGTGTCGGATGTTGATGAGGTTTACGCCCAACTCAAAGCTAAAGGACTGACCATGGTGTTGGATTTGAAGTCTGAACCGTGGGGCCAGCGTCACTTTATCACTCAGGATCCAAACG
>JASFFF010000063.1:0-11450 GCA_050124445.1 Desulfosarcina sp. | reverse complement strand
CAACGCGTTGTCCTGCCAAGACCCGCGCGTTTGCCGGGCAACCGTATGGCGGCAAAAAAATCGAGTCGGATTCGCATAAGGGAGTGGACACCCGTGGGCGCAAAAAAGATGCCTGGATACGTAAAATCGGAAAATGTGATCTGGCTGGTTGCCATGTCGCTATTGATCGGGTTCATCGGCGGGGTGGCCTTCGGTATTTTCAAAAGCGGCAGGATTGTCGATCCCCATCAGGCGGGTCCGCCTGCCGCCATAGATGCAGAACGCCGGAAAAATATCGACATCCTCAAAGCAAAAACCGAAGAGAACCCGGACGACCTGCAGGCATGGATTCAATTGGGACACCAATATTTTGATGCCGGTCAGCCGGCCGAAGCCATCGATGCATATGAAAAGGCATTGTCCCTGCAGCCGAACAATGCCGATGTCTGGACGGACCTGGGTGTCATGTATCGACGCAACGATCAACCGGAAAAGGCAATCGATGCCTTCGATCGGGCCATCAACATCGATTCATCCCATGAGATCTCGCGGTTCAACAAAGGAATCGTGTTGTTTCATGACCTTAAGGATCAGCGCGGCGCATTGGCTGCATGGGAGTCGCTGCTGGCCCTCAATCCTGACGCCACGTCGCCCGGTGGTCAGAAACTGAAGGATCTGGTGGAACACATCAAAACCAATCATCAGGACAAACAATGAACCGAGCCGTCTGCAAACAGTCCGACCTGATAAAAAAAGGCAGGGTGTTTGAGGTTTATGCCGAAAAGGTCATTCTGCCCAACGGTGTCAGCCTGGATATGGAGGTGATCCGGCATCCCGGGGCGGCGGCTGTCGTGGCCATGACGGACGATCGCCGGATACTGCTGATCAAGCAATACCGATATGCCGTTGATGGGTTGATTTGGGAGATTCCGGCGGGAACGTTGGACGAAGGTGAAGATGCGCGCGGGTGTGCCGAGCGCGAATTGACCGAAGAAACCGGGTACACAGCCCGTAAATTTGAAAAGTTGTCTGAAATCACTCCGCTGCCGGCCTATTCGGATGAACGTATTCATCTCTTTTTGGCCACCGGTTTGGAGAGCGCCTCCCAGAGTCTGGATGCGGATGAAATGCTCACGGTCCATGCGGTAGAATTGAACAGGGCCATACAGATGATCGCCCAGGGTAAAATTCAGGATGCCAAGACCATTGCCGGTCTTCACATGGTCGCCGCCCGAATGACGTGATTGGATGGGTGGGCCATGTACGCGCGGGAGCGGTCATCCGTCAGACCGCTTCCACGTGCGCAGTCCCATCAACAGACATGCCATGCCCAGCAATGTCAAAATGCTTGACACCCAACCGGTGGCCTGTATGCCGCCGGCTTGCCATACCGCTGCACCCATGAGGGCGCCGACCATGCGCCCGATCCCTGCTGTGGCAAAAAAGCCGGCCATCATGGTTGCCCGGTGGTCGGGCAGCAGTTCGGTTGCTATGGAAATACTGGTAACCATGCTGAATTCGAACACCAGAAAAAGCAAGGCCAGTCCGGTCATGGCTGATGCAAGGGATGTATCTAAAAACGGCAGCAGGAAATAGCCCACAACAGTTAAACTCAACCCGCCAATCAAGGCGCGTATCAAGCCCAGACGGTCGGCAACAGTGGCCGTGAAACCTTCCCCCAGCAGTTCGGCTGCGCCGATGAGGCTGGTACCGACACCCAGAGCCACGAGGCCGAGTCCGAAGCGTTTCTCCAACCACGCACCGTAGACAACAAATAAATTGTCGTTGGCCGCGCTGACAAAAAAGGCATAGCCCAATGCACCCATTGCCGGTTTGCTACCGATCAGTTTTGCATAGGCGCCCAGATAGGTAGACCATGAACCACTGGCTTCGGTTTTGACACTCATGCTTTCTTTGGGAATGATCCACGCCAGACTGCCGACGCCGATCACACCCAGCAGGCCCATGGCCAGAAAGGGTGATCGCCATCCGTATCGGTCCATGAGAACAGCCACGAGCGGGATTCCAATCAGTGTACTCATCGCCCACGATGTTTCCAGGACACCCACGACCAGGGCTCGCCGCTCGTATGGTACCCGACTGCCGGTCCAGGCCTGGACGGCCGGATCGAGGATGCTTTTTCCCAATCCGGCCAGAAATAGTGCTACCAGAACCACTGCATAGGTAGGCAAGATACTGGCTGCCAGCATGCCAACGGCCAGCAGGGACATACCGCAAAGCATCATTTTTCGGTAACCCAATCGGTCGGACAGGGGGCCGATGAGCAGACCGAGCAGCGTCGTCACCTGGTTGACGGCAATCAGTGACGTCACCGCAGTCAGGGATACGCCCATACCGCGGCTCAGGGCCGGCGCAAACGGGTAGGCAAAACGCTTAGCGGTGTTGAGCACCAATCGAAAGAAAGTAATGCCCGCAATGGGTCCTAGGAGGCGGTTGGGTTGGTCCGATTTCATAAACTGTTCACGGGTCAATCATCTCTATCCAGATACGGATTGGTATCAGTTGTCGGCGAATCGGCTGGCCACGATGCGGTCGATGTGGGCACGTTTAAATGCGTAATGGGTATTGCTGGTTGCGTCGATCAATGCGGACGCAGCCGCATGGATTGCCGAACCTTGGCCATTCGAGCGTCTATGGCCTCGCGGCCTCTGATTTTGGACAAATTGGTAAGCAGGCCCGAGGCCTCGGCCGGGGATTCTTGTCGGCTGTCCAACAGCAGTCGATACCAATAGGGGATCTCCTTGTTGTAGCAAGTGACCAGTTGCATGGCCTGTTTTCGGGCGGCCTTCAAGGCAGCGGCATCCGGCTTGGGTCGAACCGACTTTGAATGCCTGTCAGCCGAATTGATATGGGCCTGGTAGCGGGTCAGTTCGCGCTCAAGCCTGCGCTTGCCCATGGTATAGCGAAGCACCGGTCGAACCCACATACGAACGATGGTATATCCCAGCAGACCGGCAACAAAACTGGCGCCGGCAGCGATCAACAGTGATGAATCGATGTCCACGAGCGTCACCTTCCGTTCTTATGCTGCGCAAGATAGTGCTGATATTCGACCATTCGGGCCACCGCCTTTACCGCCCGCTCGGGCGTTTCGAAAAAGACACCCTTTAACTCACAGTCTTGAATCCGATAAACCGTGGCATCCTTTTCATCGGTGAGCAGACTGACCCCGATGACCGGCTTGCCGGTTTGCTCCATCAGCCTTACAATCTTGGCGATATAGTCACTTTCAAAGTCGGATAGTGCTTTGACCGTATCTTCCAAGAATGTCGATTCATAGGACGGGTCTGCCTTATCGACCGAATCGGCCAGGCGTTTGAGAAAGATTCGCCGACCGAGTATCCCCAGGTTGATCACCGTATCACATCCCGGCCAATTGAGCAGGGCTTCCAAGACGGTCAGCGGGATGGACAGGTCGTTCTCACCTACCAAATCGACGGGGTTGGCGCGACTCCAGTATGGCGGCAAGATTTGGTCAATCCGGGCGATCAGCTCTTTGGAAAGATCGGGCACATACAGTCCAAACTGGTTGCACAGGTCGGCGGTAACCACCCCCCATCCCCCACCCAAGGTCATGATGGCGACGCGGTTGCCCTTGGGTAGCGGCAGAGAAGAGAACGCCGCGGACAAGTCCAGCAATTCCATTGGCTGGTCCACCTTGACAATGCCGGCTTGGCGGCAGACCGCATCAAATAGCCGGGCGTCGGATGCCATGGCGCCGGTATGACTGGATGCCGCCTTGTTGCCAGCCTCGGTCTGGCCGCCCTTGAGCAGCACGATCGGTTTTTGGCGACTCACCCGACGGGCGCTTTCGAAAAAACGACGGCCCTGTTTGACACTTTCGATATAGAGCATGACCGTACGGGTAAGCGCATCCACCGCAAAGCCTTCCATGAAGTCTTCAATGGTAATCATGGCTTCATTGCCCGAGCCGGAAAAGGCCCGTATCCCGATGCCCTGCGCATCGGCAAATGCCAACAGTTGTGTACCCATATTGCCGGACTGGGCCACCACTGCCGTGGACCCGGCCAATGGCTGCACCGAGGTACCGGTGCAGAAGAAATCGATGTGTGGGTTGCAGATGCCCATGGTGTTGGGGCCGAGAATGAGAATACCGGCTGCCTGTGCATCGGCAACCAGCTGTTGTTCCAACCGTCTCCCTTCGGTGCCGGTCTCCCCGAACCCCGAAGTGATCAACAGCATGCTTTTTATCCCTTTTGCCGCCAGTTGGGGTATCAGGTCCCTGATGCCGGCCGCCGGCACGGTGACCACCGCAAGATCCACGGCGCCGGGTATCTCGGCCACCGAGCGGAAGGCCTGGTCACCGGCGATGATACCACCTTTGGGATTGACAGCATAAACCTTGCCCTGGTAACCGCCGCTTTTGGTGTTACAGACCAGCATGTGGCCCCATTTACCCATTTGGGAAGACGCGCCGATGAAGGCCACCGATCGGGGATAGAACAAGGCATGGATCGCCTGCGGTGGTACCGCGCGAGGGGAACGGTTCGCATGACCATCGGTTTCCGACAGCGTTATCAGGGCGTCCACAGCAATTGGCCTGCCCGATGGGGTGGCAATGAGCGGGTTGATATCAATCTCAGCAATTTCAGGAACATCGGCCGCGATGGCACTAAGTCCCAACAGGGTTTGCTGCAGGGCACGCCGGTCGACGGCATGCTGACCCCGAAAAGTACCGAGCAGGGCCCTGGCCTGAATGGATTCGATCATCTCGACGGCATCCTGCCGGGTAAGGGGGGCCAAGCGAAAAACGATATCCGACAGCGCTTCGGTGAAGACGCCGCCCAAGCCAAAAGCAATTGCCGGGCCAAACTGGGGATCGCGAAACAGGCCAGCCACGAACTCGCGATTGCCCGCAATGTGGGGTTGAACCAGTAGCTGTGCATCGGGCGCCGAGCCAAAAATATCGGCGGCGGCGGATCGAACGGATGTGGCATTGGCCAGATTCAAATGAACCAGACCGCTGTCGGATTTATGCAACCGGTCGCGTCTCAAAACTTTCAAAACGACGGGAAATCCCAACTCAGCTGCCGCTGAAACCGCATCTTCAGCGGTATCAGCAATCGTTTCGGCTACCACCGGCACGCCATAGCCACCCAATAGGCGCTTTGATTCGGCTTCGGTTAAGGCGCGTTGACCGGATTCGAGGGACGCGTTAATCATTTGTTTCCAATTCACCTCATCATCTCCCATGATCCAGCGCTTCGGCGTATGGCCTCAACGGTCGTCAGTGCAACCATGCTTGCACCTAAGTTGAGCGATTGTCGCGCCTGCCGTAGATACAAGGAAGATGACTTTCCGCTATCGTCGCCTATGCGGGAAGGCATCTGACGCCGTAGATGCGGTAGGATCGTCAATCCCAACGGGTTTTCCATTTTGGCGACTGAAAAGCACCTAACTAACATGCATTCTTTTGTATTCTAAGAACGCCAAAATGGGAAACGCTCAACTTAGGTTGCAGCTGTTACCAGAAGGCAGGACCCTATCTACTTGAGGCGGTTGAGCAAGGTCAAGGCTTAGTTGTCGATTACCTATTCCAAGCGACTGTACCCGAATGGTCCGATCCATTCAATCTTGAAACCATGCGCGTCGGCGATTATTTTTGGCTATGTTTCGGGGTTACCCGAGTGCCGCTGGGTGGATGTCCGCTGCGGCTTTACGATCGTTATCAATTGTGTTAAGCATGCAATTCCCACAACGCCGTTAACCGAGAGATGACGCATGAAGATACGCACCGGAATCGGCTATGACATACATCGCCTGGTGCCCGGTAGAAAATTGGTGTTGGGCGGTGAAACCGTCCCGTTTAACAAGGGCTTGTTGGGATACTCCGACGCCGACGTTCTGGTGCACGCCGCGTGTGACGCGCTTTTGGGTGCGGCCGGAATGGGTGACATCGGCGACCACTTTCCCGACAGTGACCCACGCTATCGCGACGCCTACAGCATCGACCTGTTAACGGCGATTTACCGGCAGATAGCGGCAAACGGACTGGCGCTGGTCAACATGGATGCCACCGTATTCGCCCAGGAACCCCGGATTTCGCCTTATAAGTCACGCATGGCGATTCGAATGGCCGAGAGCATGTCTGTGGATCATCGCAGGATCAACATCAAGGCCACGACGACCGAAGGCCTCGGGGCCATCGGTCGAGGGGACGGTATTGCAGCCATGTGCGTGGTACTGCTTCAATCCACGGGGCCGGAAAACGGCAACTAACCCTTAGTAAGGGGCTGCTTATCGATGGCTATGCGCATATACAATACATTGACAAAAACCAAAGAGACCTTTGAGACGATAGAACCTGGTCAGGTCAAGATATACGTGTGCGGCCCGACGGTATACGATTCTTGTCATGTGGGTCATGCCCGATCGGTGGTGGTGTTTGATGTGGTGGTTCGCTACTTGCGGGCCCTGGACTACCAGGTGACCTATATACGCAATTTTACGGATGTGGACGATAAAATCATCAATCGGGCCAATGAGGTGGGCATGGCGGCCGATCAGCTGGCCCAGAAGTATATCGATGAGTTTCATCGGGATATGGACGCCTTAAATGTCTTGCGAGCTGACTACGAGCCACGGGTAACCGACCATATCGATGATATCATCAATTTTATTCAACGCTTGATGGACAAAAAGGCTGCTTACCATGTAGACGGTGATGTTTACTTTGCCGTCCAACGCTTTGAGGCTTATGGTAAACTGTCCGGTCGCAACCTCGACGATATGGTAGCCGGTAGCCGTGTCGACATCAATCCAAACAAACGCAATCCGTTCGATTTCGTGCTCTGGAAGGCAGCTAAATCGGGCGAACCGTCCTGGCCGAGCCCCTGGGGTGCAGGACGGCCCGGGTGGCACATCGAATGCTCCGCCATGAGCCGCCGCTTCCTGGGGACATCCTTCGACATCCACGGTGGCGGCAAGGATTTGATTTTCCCCCATCACGAGAACGAAATCGCCCAATCCGAAGCCGTCCACAACGCGCCTTTTTCGCGCTACTGGATGCACAACGGATTTGTGAACGTCGACAATCAGAAAATGTCCAAATCATTAAAAAATTTTCTGATGATCAAGGACATCCTCAAATCTTACCAGCCGGAGACGGTGCGCCTGTTCCTGCTATCCAGTCACTATCGCAGCCCCATCGATTTTTCAGATCAAAACCTCAGGGAATCTGACAAGGCACTGGACAAGATTTATGCCTTGCTCAAACGGCTGGATCAAGAACTCGGTCTGTCAGAAGCCGACGAATCGACGCCCGCCGGCGATTACTGGCATGCCTTTTGTGAGGCCATGAACGACGACTTCAATACGGCCAAGGCAATCGGCTTGCTTTTTGGCCTGGTCAAAGACGCCAATCGTATTGTGGATATGGGGGCCCGGTCCAGCGATGCAACTGCTGCACTGACCACGATGACAGCGGACCTGCTGCGCATGGGCCAGATATTGGGTATCGTGCAATTGCCGTGGCAGGTGTTTTACGAAAATCGGGAAGCCGGCCGGCTTGAAGACGCTGCCATCACCCCCGAAGCCATCGATAAGCTGGTGGCCGAGCGATCCGCCGCACGTAAAAACAAGGATTGGAAGCGGGCTGACGAGATCAGAAATCAGCTCGAGCAGAAGGGAATTGTCTTGGAAGACAAGGCCGATGGCACCCACTGGAAAGTGGCCACTTGATCTCGCATGTCATCTTTCTCTCTCGTATCGGAATTCACGCCCTGCGGTGACCAGATTCAGGCCATTGAGCGCATTTCCAGCCAGATACGCGCTGGCACCAAGAGCCAGGTTCTTCTGGGCGTCACCGGCTCCGGTAAAACGTTTACCATGGCCAACATCATCGCCCGGATCGATCGCCCCGCGCTGATCCTGGCACCCAACAAAACGCTGGCCGCTCAGCTGTACAATGAATTTCGCCAGCTTTTTCCCACCAATGCGGTTGAGTATTTTGTCAGCTATTACGACTACTATCAGCCCGAGGCCTACATCCCCACCACGGATACCTATATTCAGAAAGACTCTTCTATCAATGAGTTGATCGACAAAATGCGGCACTCTGCCACGCGCAGCGTCTTATCGCGAAGAGACGTCGTTGTTGTGGCCAGCGTCTCTTGTATCTTCGGCCTGGGTGCCCCGGAAGACTATCTCTCCATGCGTATCGGCGTCTCGGTCGGAATGGATCTGCCCCGCGAGCGACTGCTCTATCAGCTGGTCTCCATCCACTATCAGCGCAACGACATGGATTTCCATCGTGGTGTTTTTCGGGTACGCGGCGATCGGGTGGAAATTTTTCCCGCCTATGAAGAGGATCTGGCGATTCGCATTGACTACTTTGGTGATGAGATCGAACATATATACGAATTCGATCCCATCCAAGGAACCACCCGCAGACGCATGGATGCAGTCACCCTGTTTCCAGCCAGTCACTACGTGACCCGTAAAACGACACTTGAACGGGCCACGCGTACCATTGTCAACGAGCTTCAAAAGCGCGTCGAACACTTCAGAGATGAAAACAGGCTCATCGAAGCACAGCGCATCGAAGAACGCACCCTTTTTGACCTGGAGATGATTCAGGAAATTGGTTACTGCAACGGCATTGAAAACTATTCAAGACATTTGACGGGTCGCTTGGCCGGCCAACCACCGCCGACCCTGCTAGATTATTTTCCTGACGACTTCATGATTTTTGTAGATGAAAGCCACATTGCCGTACCTCAGATTCGAGCCATGTACAAAGGGGACCGCTCCCGCAAAGAGACGCTGGTCAAATATGGCTTCAGACTGCCCTCGGCGTTGGACAATCGCCCGCTTCGATTTGAAGAGTGGTCCGAGCGCATTCACCAAATCGTCTATGTATCCGCCACCCCCGCAGATTATGAATTGGCGGCGGCAAAGGACCAAGTTGTGGAGCAGATCGTTCGCCCAACCGGCCTGATCGATCCGCAAATTCACGTTCGCAGCGCGGGCAATCAAGTGGATGATCTGTACGGTGAAATTCGCCTTCGACAGGGGCGGGGCGAGCGCATCCTGGTAACGACCTTGACCAAACGCATGGCTGAGGACCTCACCGACTATTACACGGATCTTGGGCTGGCCGTGCGTTACCTGCATTCAGACATCACCACCATGGAACGCATGGATATCATCCGTGACCTGCGGATCGGAAAATTTGATGCCCTGATCGGCATCAACCTGTTGCGGGAAGGACTGGATATACCCGAGGTTTCGATGGTGGCCATATTGGATGCGGACAAAGAGGGTTTTTTAAGATCGACGCGCTCGTTGATTCAGACGTTCGGACGGGCCGCCAGAAATGTCAACGGCACGGTGGTCCTTTATGCCGACCGCATCACTGCGTCCATGCAGCAGGCCATCCAAGAAACCGAGCGGCGGCGCAGAATCCAGCAACAGTACAACGACGCCCATCGAATCACCCCGCAGACCATTGATAAAGCCATCACCGACATCTTTGATATGGCCTACGAGGCATCCGAATCCGAAGCCGAACAGGTCGCAGAGCCCCTGGTTGAATTTGGTCCGGGTGAGACGCTGGAAACCACCATCGTCGCTTTGGAAGCACAAATGAAAACAGCCGCCAAGGAACTGGCCTTTGAAAAGGCGGCCCTGATCCGCGACCGGATCAAGGCGCTGCGCAAACGCTTGTTGTTCGAATCGTAGGTGTGCCTAGCGCATGCCTTCAGGTGATGATTGCCATGCCGACCCAATCTCATCGGGCCAATGCACCCGTCGATATGGCCGAGACCATCAAGGGGATATCCGACAGTTGCGGTGTCTACTTGATGAAGGACGACAGCGGGTCGATCCTTTATGTGGGCAAGGCCATTAACCTGAAAAAGCGGGTGGCCTCCTACTTTCAGCGCCAGGATACACGCGAGGCCAAGACCGCCATGATGGTCTCCCGGGTCGCCGATATCGAGACCGTGGTAACGGCCTCTGAGAAAGAGGCCTTGATCCTTGAATCCAATTTGATCAAACGCCACCGCCCCCGCTACAATGTGGTCTTAAAGGACGACAAGCGTTACCCCTCCCTGCGCATCGATCTGAAGGCGACTTACCCCAAAATTGAAATCGTCCGTAAAACACCCAAAGACGGTGCGATCTATTTCGGCCCGTTTTCATCGGCCCATGCGGTGCGGCAAACCGTCAAACTGATCAATAAGACCTTTCCCTTGCGAAAATGCAGCGACCGTACCTTGGGGCAACGGACCCGGCCATGCATTCATCATCAGATGGGCCAATGCTTGGCTCCTTGCTGCCTTGCGGTCGATTCGGCGGTTTACAAGGGGATCGTGAATGAAGTCATTCTTTTCTTGAAAGGGCGGACATCCGAGTTGATCAAGCGCATTCGACGCCAGATGGTCAAGGCTTCCGACCGACAGGACTATGAAGCGGCGGCTGCATTCAGAGACCGGATGGTCGCTCTCGAGAGAACCCTTGAGCGGCAGGTAACCGTCACCACCGACTTTCTGGATCGTGACGTGATCGGCATGAGCGGTAGCAGCGACTTTAGATTGGTAACCATGATGATCATTCGGCGGGGTTATTTACAAGGCATGCGACACTTTGAATTCAGTCATGCCGCTGCAGACAAGGCCGAACTGATTGCCCAGTTTATGAGTCAGTATTACCAGTCAGTGCACAGTATTCCGGCAGAGGTGCTGGTGCCCACGCTACCTGACGATTATGAATTATTGGAAGAGACGCTATCCGAGTGGAAAACCCGGCGGGTGCGCATACGCCGTCCCCAACGGGGTGAAAAACGCCGTCTTCTTGAAATGGCTGAAAACAACGCCGACAATACCTTGCGGGAACGACTGCAAAAGGCTTCCCAAGAGACGGCCCTGCTCGAGGCGTTGAAGCGGCGGCTGAACATGGATCGTCTGCCCGAGCGAATCGAATGTTTCGATAATTCTGCATTGGCTGGCACCTACCCCGTTTCAGGGATGGTGGTTTTCGTCAACGGCCGGCCCCATAAATCCGGTTATCGACGGTTCATTATACGCTCGGTGTCTAAAGCGGATGATTACGCCAGTATGGCAGAAGTGCTGTCTCGGCGATTCGCCAAAATTAATTCACGGAACCCCCAACCGGATCTGCTGCTGGTTGATGGCGGCAAAGGACAAGTGAGCACCGCTGTTGCCATATTGGATCAATTGGGGTTGCTGGGCCGGTTTAGCATTGCCGGAATCGCCAAAAAGGATACGGATAAAGGTGAAACGGCAGATAAGATATATTTGCCGAACCGGGTCAACCCCGTTAATCTGGGAGCGGACGGGCGCTTGCTCTTGTTGTTGCAGCAGATTCGAGATGAGGCCCATCGATATGCCCTGGCCTATCAACGCAAGCAGCGCAGACGCAAAACGGTCCAATCGGCACTCGACCATGTCCACGGCGTGGGTCCCAAG
>JASFFF010000062.1:0-11537 GCA_050124445.1 Desulfosarcina sp. | reverse complement strand
AACGCGTGCTCATAAATCTTCCAGCTGTGGGCCACCCGGCCGCGAAACTGGAGATTCTCATCTCGGTCGATGAGCCCTTCGAATACCAACCCGTTAATTTGGCTGCTGGCGCTGTCAGCCGAAAGGATGGGGTTGAGCATGGATGCATCACCGGAGGATGTCGTGATGAACTGAACCAGCCGGTCCGGATTGCCTCTGGTCTGTTCTTCATAGGTGGGCACCCAGAAGTATGAAACCACCAGCACAAAAGAAACACAAACCGGTGCCATGATGAGAAAGCGTCGTAGGGTCATAAACGGTGATCTGCCTGCACGAAATACTGCTACAAGCCCTTAAAATCGTCACAAAATCATGACAGTGAATGGTTCCATTTAGGATATGACAACCGGATTTCAAATCAGATTAAGAAATAGGACCGCTTAAGTCAAGCCAAGACCGCCTCACGATTTGTCCGCCTCGGCGGACCTTTCTCGCAATTTTGAACCAATGGCTGGCTTGTTGGGCCAGACCGGTCGATCCGCGCCCCGAGTGGATAGAAAGGCCCGCATGGGCGCATCGGCCCTTGCAACTTGACTTTGCCCGGCCATGGCCCCTATTGTGTGGCTGCATGCCGGTATCCGGCAAAGCATAATGAAAGGACGACACCCCCATGACCACCCCCGTCGTATCCACACCGAGTAGCGAAATCGATGCCCGTATTGCCAAGCTCCAAGCCGTCCTCCAGCAGGAGGGCATCGATGGTGCCCTCATCCTGCAGAACACCGATCTGTTTTACTTTTCAGGCACCATACAGCAGGCGCACCTCTACGTACCGGCGACCGGCGATCCGCTGCTCATGGTACGCAAAAGCCTGGTGCGGGCCTGCGACGAATCGCCTCTGGCATCGGTTGTTGCCCTCAAGAGCCCCCGGCAATTGCCGGATTTGATTCAGGCGCATGGCCTGAAACCGCCGAGCGTGCTGGGTATGGAAATGGATGTGCTGCCCGCCAACAACTATTTCATCTACCAAAAACTGTTCCCCATGGCCAAATTGACGGACATATCCCTGCCGATCCGCATGATCCGTGCAGTCAAGTCCACCCATGAATTGGGGTTGATTCGTCAGGCGGCCGGTTTTTCCGATCAGGTGGCCCAAGCGTTGCCCGGCCTGCTGCGCCCGGGCATGACAGAGATCGAACTGGCCGGCATGGTCGAGGCTCACGCCCGGCGATTGGGACATCAGGGCATTGTTCGTATGCGGCTCTTTGGCGCAGAACTGTTTTACGGTCACCTCATGGCCGGTCCGTCGGCGGCTGTCCCCAGTTTCATGGCCTCACCCACCGGTGGCGCCTCCGTCAGCCCCGCGGTCGCCCAGGGTGCCGGTTTCCGCAAGATTGAACGCAATGAGCCAATATTGCTCGATTATGTATTTGCCTGGCAAGGGTACATCAGTGATCACACCCGGATCTATTGTATCGGACGCCCCCCCCAGCGGCTGGTGGACGCCCACGCAGTCATGCTTGACGTCCAGGAGCAAATTAAAACCATGGCCACACCGGGCACGGCCGCCGGAGAACTCTACGCAGCTGCCGTCGAGATGGCCCAGGCCAACGGTGTGGCCGAGCATTTCATGGGCAACGGACCCGATCGCATCCGATTCATTGGTCATGGGGTGGGTCTGGAACTCGACGAATTCCCCTTTCTGGCCAAGGGGCAGTCAACCAAGCTTCAGGAAGGCATGGTAATTGCGCTGGAACCGAAATTGATTTTCCCGGGAGAAGGTGTCGTGGGCATCGAGAACACCCATCTGGTTGCCTCCGACGGTCTGGAACAGTTGACCCGCGCCGAACAGACAATCGTTTGTGTATAGGGAGGTCAGGCCATCGACGGGAGCTGTGTTAAACACCTGCCCCAAAAACAAAAGGGAGCAGACAACCGTCTGCTCCCCTTAGTTGGCTCGATCGGATAAACGCTATTAGCGTTTGGAGAACTGAAACCGTGCCCGGGCGCCTTTCTGCCCGTATTTCTTGCGCTCCTTTTCTCTGGGATCACGCTTGACGAAACCAGCGCGTTTGAGGGAGGGACGCAAGTCCGGGTCGAAAAGGATCAAGGCCTTGGTGATGCCGTGGCGCACCGCACCCGCCTGCCCGGAAATGCCGCCGCCGTGAACGTTTACCTTGATGTCAAAGGCATCCAGGTTGTTGGTCAATGCCAACGGCTGGCGCAGGATCGTCCGCGCTGTACTGACAGTGAAATACTCATCGGCAGGCCGATCGTTGACAGTGATGACGCCGGTGCCGGGTTGAATCCAGGTTCTTGCGATGGCGTTTTTTCGTTTTCCGGTAGCGTAATAGGATTTTTCTGTTGCCATGGTGTTCCCCAGTTATGGACGGTATTAGGCGGTTGTCTGATGATTATTGAACGGTCAGCGTCTCAGGTTGCTGGGCCTCGTGAGGATGCTGATTGCCAGCGTAGACTTTGAGCTTCTTGAACAGCTTGCGCCCCAAACTGTTTTTGGGCAGCATCCCCTTGACGGCAAAGCGGACCACATCCTCAGGTCGCTTTTCTATCAGCTTCTTCGCGGTGATGCTCTTTAAACCACCGATGTAACCACTGTGGCGATAGTAGTTTTTCTGATCCATCTTCCTGCCGGTCAGAACGATCTTTTCAGCATTGATCACCACTACCGAATCACCCACGTCCGCATGCGGGGTAAAAAGCGGGTTGTGTTTGCCGCGCAGCGTGGCGGCAACCTTGGAGGCCAACCGGCCAAGTACGGCGCCATCGGCATCAACCAGCCACCACTTGTTCGGATTGTCCGCGTTTTTTGCACTATAGGTATATTTTTTCACCGTTTAACTCCTGTTCGTTGCTTAGAATCCGGATCTATTATTAGAAAACGACTTGGGTGTCAAGCGTAAATATTGATCAGCAATCGCGTTCACGCCGCGTCAGCCAAACGGCCGCAAGATCTATTGTTTTGACATTGACGCCATTTTTTGCAATTTTGCCATTATCATGGAACATCTTGAAATCGAACTGAAATTTTCTGTTCACGACGTTTCCGCCATACGCCGGCGTCTGTTGGCCCGGGGTGCTGTCTGCACCGGCCCACGCGCCTTCGAACACAATGTTCGCTACGAAGCCGAAGATGAGCGCTTGCTCAAAAACAGATGCCTGCTGCGCTTGAGAAAAGATCGCCAGACCACCTTGACCTTCAAGTCACCGCTACCCAATACCGACACGCGCTTTAAAGTTTATCGGGAACTGGAAGTGCACCTCAACGACTTTGACACCATGGATGCCATCTTACAATCCCTCGGTTTCATCCATCGCCAGATCTATGAAAAATACCGCGAGACCTGGCAGTTGGCCAAAACCACGGTATGCGTGGACCGTATGCCCTTCGGCGATTTTCTTGAGATCGAAGGTGCCCCGGATGCAATCATGGGCGCGGTTCAGGATCTGGGGCTGGCATGGGGGCGTCGAATCCGTGCTAATTATCTGGGGATATTTGACATTCTAAGAAAACAGGAAGGCCTTGCGTTCAACGATGTCACTTTTGCAAATTTTAAGGATCTTAATCTATCCTTCGACCGCTACCGCCACCGCTTCGAGGCCGACGGCAGCGGCATGCGATGACAGTGGATAAACCACCGCGCACCCACGGTCAGGGCTCATTTTTTTCTCTGAGGGGTGCCCTTGCAAGTCACCCGGGCATCCAACCGGCCACCGGCTTCCACCACCAGATCCCCGCAGACAATCTCTCCGGCACACCGCCCGGTGGCCAGAATCACCAATTGGCCCGTCGCTTCCACCCTTCCCTCGAAGCTGCCACCAATGGTCATGGTCTGCGCTTTGGTATCCGCTGAGATGTGACCCTCTTCGCTGATGATCACGCTTTCCCCGGAAAGCGTGCCCTTGACCGAGCCATTGACTACCAGGTTGCCGTTGCCTACCAGGGAACCGTCTACGGTCATGCCTTTGTCGATAATGGAAAATTTATCGTCTTTGTCCTTCACATCCGTTCTCCTGATTTGTGGTTGGCATCATTGGGCGCCCACGGATTGTCCTGATTGGATAACAAAAACGCTTAAAAACGTGAACGGCTGTCCTCTTGTGACGTCGGTTCGATTCCTTCGGTCAGCGACGGGTCGTCGTCGTTTGGTAAATCGGCCGGTACTTTCGGTGTTGCAGCTGGCGCAGGGGTATCTACCGGTTGGGTCGTTGGCTGATTGCCAGTGGCCGCCTCTACCTCATCGACAGGTATCGGCTGAGCATCCACAGCGACAGCAGGTGCCGCCTGACTGTCCGGAATATCCGAGGTGTCGGCGGGTTGCGGCCCCGGGGGGGGGGTCGATGGCGATACCGGCTCGGGAGCCGGAAAGTTCACCGGAAAGTCGGTTTCCAAAATGACGGTACCCCCGGTATCAAACACAAAGACAGCCGCCGTATCAAATACGGATGGGTCTGTCACCCCTCTGGTCTTGATCTGCATATCTTTGAAGCGGGATATCCTGAATGCCTGACCGCGGTTTCCGTCGGGCCTTCCGTTTACCAGGGCAACGCCGGGCATGGCCAGCCACCGTTTGGGCTCCAGGGTGTCGCTCTTTAAAACCACCACACATCGTCCCCCCACCGGTGCGGCGGACGAACCGGTATTTTTTACTCGAAATCGCGCCATGAGGGTCTGCTCTGCGGCGTCGTGCGTAATTTTAAAGGCCGCCAGGGCTACTGCCGGCCGCTCCGGTTCAGCGGCTGGTTGGGCCGCTGCGGTCGCGGCGGTTTGCGGCACTGGTTTGGGACTCGGAAGATCGATGGGAAAGGTTTTTTCGAGAATTTTGCCGCCTGATGGATCAAACACATAGACAACGGCCGTGTCAAAGGCGGACGGATCGGCTACCACCGGTGCCATGATCTCCATGGTAATATAGTTGGCGATGTCGAATTTCCGGCCGTGCGTCCCATCGGGGATACCGTCCTTGAGCGTCAGGGCGGGCATGGCCTGCCATGAGGAAGGCGCCAGCCGGTTGCTTCTCAGGACCACGACGCATTGTCCGGCGACCCGCGATGATTGCGGGTCGTTCTTCACTACCCGAAATCGCGCCAGGAGCGTCTGCTTCTCGGTGTCGTGCTTCAAGGCCAGTTCACCCAGAGCAACGGTCGGCGAAACGGTTGGCTTTTTCTCGTTTAAGGCAGCGGGATCGGTAGCCCCTGCCGGCGCCATCTCGGCAGGAGGCTGCGCAGGCGGCGGTGCGGTATCCGGGTTGGCGGCAGTGAATTCAGGCGAGGGAGCTGTGGTCGCCGCTTGATCATCGACGGCGGCATCCACGGTCGATTCGTTCGCCGCTATTTTGGAAACCGGCTGCTGCGGCATCCGTTCGCGCCGTTTGGCCACCGTCAGGCCCGCTTTTTCCATGCGCGCTTCGGCTAGCACCAGTTCAGCGGTGATCAATTCATTCTCGTTTTTGTATCGGTCCAACTGGCGGTTCGTAGCAGCGAGTTCAGCATGCGTGCGTCGATGCCTGACTTTTTCTGCGGTCAACTGCCATCCCAACCCAGCGCATACCAGCCCCAGTAGCACCAGAAGGATAACCAGGGTCAGCGCAAGGCCTTTGATTCGCTTGAAGGGGATGATTCGCCCATCGTCAGCTACCAGTAAAAGCTGCCATCGCTTCTCAGGTTTTGCCATGGGTCAGGCTTTCCTTATGTTTGTCCGGCGTTGACGGTGCTGTTGGCCGTTCTTCCAACCGGGTCAGGTGTGCACATGAACCCGATCGGCGATTTGGGCCGTCAATTGTTCCTCGGCACTGCCGCAGTTGACCGAAATTTCCAGCAGCCCCCGACTGCCGATGACAGCCAGCGATGACTGCCTGGGCACATGATCGTAAGAGGTTGCAATCGTGCCGATGTGTCTGCCGGCCAATTCCACGACCATTCTTTTGCCTGGACAGGCTTGGACCAGACGATCAATGCTGGCTGCGTCGATATTGGTCATCAGGTTGCCAAAACGATCGGCGGCGACCACGACGCCCTCGATGCACGTCGGTGTGCAGAAACCGCACCGGGGAATAACCCCGGACACCATGCTGGCCGGATCGACCGTCGGCCCGAGATGGGACAAGGACAACCCGGCGGCAAGCCGGGCGGCCACGGGTGCGAAAATGTCCCGTCCATGAAAGGTGTGACTCACGGATGCCAAGAAATAGCGCGTCTCCTCCACCGAAACTACTGCCGATGGCGATCCACCTGCCAACACCTGCTCGATCAGACCATTGTCGGGGACCACAAAGCGATGCGCGTCGTGCTCCATGGCCAGGATGCGCCGCCGGCCGCCCACACCGGGGTCCACAACGGCCACATGCACGGTTCCGGCAGGAAAGTAGGCGTAGGCGGCAGCCAGAATAAACGCCCCATGGACGATATCCTGAGGTGCGATGCGGTGGCAAATATCCACGATTGTCGCATCCGGATTGAGACCAGCAATCACACCCTTCATTACGCCCACATATTCATCCTGCATCCCGAAATCGGTGAGCAACGTGATCAGGGCCATCGGCTCCTTCCACAATGGTTCGACTTGCATCGCTAAATGGTTTGGTCCGATATTGATCCACCGCTGGCTGTCGCTGGCGGCGATCGTGTCCGAACCCAGCCATTCAAAAGAGCTTTTGTTGCATCGGTATTCCCAATTGCCGGTATGCCGCATCAGAGGCTCGCCGTCCCGATGAGGTGCGGATAACCATACCGATTTTTAACAAATAGGGTTCCACCACGTCCACCAGGGTATCGGTCTCCTCCTGCAGGGTGGCTGAAATGGCTTCGATACCCACCGGCCCCCCGCCGTAATAATCAATGATGGTTTTCAGGTAACGATGGTCCAGCCGGGTCAGGCCGCGGTCGTCCACACCCTCCAACGCCAGGGCCGCCTCAACGGTGGGCCTTGAGATGGCGCCATCCCCACGCACCTGGGCATAATCACGAACCCGTTTAAGCAGGCGGTTGACGATCCGCGGGGTGCCCCGCGAGCGTTTGGCCAATTCACTAGCGCCGGGCGGGTCAATGGACACATCCAACAGCGCCGCCGAGCGGGTGGTGATGTGCATCAACTCTTCCAGCCCGTAAAAATCGAGGCTGCGAAAGATACCGAATCGGTCACGCAGTGGCGCCGAAAGCAGGCCCACTCGGGTGGTGGCACCCACAAGGGTGAATCGTTTCAACCGGTAGCGGTGGCTGCGCGCATGGATGCCCTTGTCGAAAACGAAATCCACGGCAAAGTCTTCCATGGCCGGGTAGAGAAATTCTTCTACCGTTTTGGGCGTACGATGTATTTCATCAACGAAGAGTACATCCCCTTCATCCAGGTGGGTTAGAATCCCGATCAGGTCGCCGCCCTTTTCCAAGGCCGGCCCGGAAGTCACCGTCAGGGTCGAGCCCATTTCATTGGCGATAATGTGGGCCAGCGTGGTTTTACCCAATCCCGGCGGACCGTGGAACAGCATATGCTCCAGCGGTTCAGCTCTCAGCTTGGCCGCTTCGATGGCAATTTTCAGGGTTTCCACCACTTCGGCCTGGCCGACATATTCATTCAAACGCTCGGGACGCAAAGAGAGGATGTCCGGATCCCGGTCGTCTGGCTGCAAAGTACCATCGACAATGGTCGCACTATCTGAGCTATGGGTGAGAATTCGATCCGACATCAACGGGTCCCTGGTTTGGGGTCAGCTATTTTCATTCACCGGTTCTCCTGGCGCGTCCCTCGGTTTACAATCGCTGCCCGCGATAGATTTCATCAAACAGGGCTTCGGCAGTGGCAATGCTGCTGTCGCGCTTGATGGCCTCTGCTACCATCTGCCGGGCATCGGTGGTTTTGTATCCCAGCTGGGAGATCAACACATCCATTACAGTTGGGATAAAGTCCTCGTCCAAGGATGCTGCCGTTCCATTTTTCTCATGTTGGATGAGCGCGAATTTGTTCATTTTGCCTTGCAGGGAAGCAACGATCTTTTGGGCCGTACGATCGCCGATGCCGCTCAACTGTTTCAGCGTCCCAACATCCCCGCTCTCGATGGCATGGGCGATATCGCCCACCGATATGTTCAAGGCCTTGACGGCCTTGAGCGGTCCGATGGCTTCCACGGAAATGAAATACTGAAAAAATTCTTTTTCAGCCTCCAGGTTGAAACCGATCAGAACCGGTTTGGGTTGCCTATCCGTTTGATGGTAATAAATGTAAAGGGATACCTCGTCACCGGTGGTTTTTTGAGCCAGGGTTTCCATCACAACCACCGGAACAAGGATTTCGTATCCCACCTGATTTGCCAGGAGCAGAATCCGATCCCGCTCCTTTTTCATCAACCTGCCTTCAAGGTATCCGATCATGCTTGTTCCATCCAGCAGCGCCGCAACTGCCATACGATACGAATAAAGTTTAAAATGCAACCCGTCTCATGAAAGAGGCGTTTGGTGTCGAAACAGACCGATCAATGCCAGGCCAAGTGCATCGGATGCATGGAATGGTCGGATGGGTGTCGGCGCGCTCACGGTGCTGCGCACCGCCCGTTCCAGTTGTTGTTTCGAAGCCTTGCCGTTACCGGTGAGTATCTGCTTGGCCTGACGAACCGGTACTTCCGCCAATGGCACGCCGGACTGGGTGCCCGCCAGCATCAGTACGCCGCATACCTTGCCCAGAACGATACCCGACTTGGGATATTTTTCAAGGGAAAAGACATCTTCAATGACCATGAGATCGGGCCGTTCATCGGCCAGCACACGGCAGGCCTTTTTATAGATCTGCTCCAAACGGCACGCGGTGGAAACGGATTTGGCAGTGGAAATCGTGCCGTAGGCATAGCCGCACACCCTCAACCCACTGCCGCGCACAATGCCGATACCTGTATCCGCTAAGCCGGGATCGATGCCGATCACTTTGATCATGGTCGTTGATTGCATCCTGCTCTGGCTTCTGTCAGAACTGCACATTCACCACAGGGGTCAGATAGGCAACGGTGGTGCCAATGGATTATAAGGATTTCAATTTGTCCTTGGCAATGGTGGCTTCATTTGTGCTCGGATGCTTGGCAACCAGCTCATTGAGTACCAGGCGAGCGTTGTTGGTTTCTCCGATGTTGATAAAGGATAGCCCCTGCTTGAGCAGTGCAGCCGGGACTTTGTTTCCGGATGGGTATTTCTCGATCACCTTCTGGTATTCAAGAATCGCTTTCTCATACCATTTTTCGCGGTAATAGGTTTCGCCGATCCAGAATTGGGCGTTGTCTGCATGCGGGGATTTGGGATAGGTGGCGATCAGCTGTCGAAATCCTTTCCTGGCCGCTTCCAGTTGCCCGTCGTCGAATGCTCGTTTGGCACCTGAATAAAGACCCTGGTCCGAAGCCGGCGTGGCCGCAGCAGCCGCCCCGGCAGCCGCAGCGGCCACGGCCGCGGATTTGGCCTTGCCTGCCTGACCGCCTTCAAGGTTGAGATATTGGTCGACACTGGCGATCCGCTTTTGTATGGCAGCTGTATCGGTTGCCAGCCGATCCATCCGTTGCCGATTTTTCAGCTGGTTTTCTTCAAAATTCTTGAGTTTCTGTTTAAGCAGGTATTCCATCTCCTCGAGCCGGCCGGAGAGCTTCTGTGACTCTTCTCGAAGGGCCTGGACCTGGGCCGCCATTTGGGCATACTGCGTCCTGAGCGCCATCTCCTCATCCCTGCGGGTTTGGTCAATCCCCTCGACCCGGCTGGAGATGTTCTCTTTGGCCAAAAGCAAATTGCGGTTTTGCTTCTCCAAATCCCGGTTTTGCTTCTCCAAATCCAGATTTCTGCGCTCCAGGGCAGATAGGCGGTGATCCAGGGTATAAACGTCATCTTGAAGTGCACAACCGCAGAGCAAAACTACTGCCGAAAAACCAATCAAGAGTGTTTTGATTTGCATCGCTACCCTCCCGTGATGTCGCTGGGTCTGCACGGTCCGTATGGAACGCCGGTTGCGGTCGCCCCATATAGAATATGCAGCAACGGCTGACGCTTTGGCCGATTGCTGCATACTCATTAGGCTACCGATGGATTGGTTGGGCGGCGGCGACTGTTTTCGATTCATTGCACCCAGGCCCGGCGGATGCCCATGGTCGTTGGCAACCGGTCTGGGATGAACAGCGGCGTCGGCCCAACACGAAGACTACTTATTCCAGAACGAAAGCGGCGCGCCGGTTTTTGGCCCAGGCTTCTTCGTTTTGACCCATGTCTACGGGCCGCTCTTCACCGTAGCTGATGGTGGTCATGCGCGTAGCAGAAATACCCAGATTCACAAGATAGGTTTTGGTGCTCTCCGCACGGCGTTCGCCCAGTGCCAGGTTGTAAGCGTTGGTGCCTCTTTCATCGCAATGGCCTTCAATAACGACATTGGCATCCGGGTTGTCGCGCATCCACATGGCCTTTTGCTTGAGCAGTTCCTGGGCCTGATAGTCCAACGTGGCGTCATCAAAGTCAAAGTAGACATTTTCGTTGAGGAATCGATTCTTGGCCATCATCAAGTCGCGTTCCATGGCTTCGGCCTTAAGCGCTTCAGCACGTTCAGCGGCCAGGCGTTCCTCTTCCAGTTGTTTCTGGCGCTCCATTTCGGCCTGCTTGTCCAGTTCCGCCTGGCGGGCGGCATCCGCAGCTGAGGTATCGGTTGTGGGTGCAGACTCAACGGTTTTCTTGGCACATGAAACGGTAAACAGCATGGCCGGAACGATTAATACCATGGCCAGGATAATCCACTTTCTTTTCATCATCTTTCCTCCTTTTCGGGTACAGATGCGATTCATGGGGTTAAGATATTGGGAGACCACTTGGGGTTGGTCTGCTCGCCGGGCAAGGCGAGCAGACGTCTCTGGTCGGTTCCGTAAGCGGTCATCACGTAAATCCTGCTTTTTCCCTCCCGCGTCGAACTGAAAGCAATCAGGCTGCCGTCGGGGGCCCATGTCGGCGCCTCATTGTTAGCCTGATTTTCTGTGAGCTGAACGGGCTCGCCGCCGTCGGGGTTGATGGTAAAGATGTCGATGACGCCACTTTTCATGGCGGAGTATGCGATTTTGTCACCTTTGGGAGACCAGCTGGGCTGGGTATTGTATCGGCCTTCAAACGTCAACCGTTGCACCCGGCCAGAAATGGTGTCGTATATATAGATCTGCGGGGTTCCCGACCGTTTGGAAACAAACGCCATGCGTTTTCCGTCCGGCGACCACGTCGGTTCTACGTCAATCCCCACGCTGCTTGTCAATCTTTTAATCACTTTCCCATTTCCGGTCAACAGATAAATTTCCTGGTCACCGGAAAAGGAGAGACTGGCCGCCATTTGGAATTGGCCCGGAACCCATGCTGGCACTGCCTGCAGCCCCGGCTTGTTGATGGTTGCCATCCGCTTTTCACGTACATGTTGAATGCGGATGCGCGGGTGCCTGTCCGCATAGGTGGTGTAGGCGATCCAGCGGCCGTCCGACGACCAGTCGGGAAACATGGATATGCTGTTGTGGCGCGTAAAGCGCTTGACGTTGCTGCCGTCAAAATCGCTTAGA